>VBBE01000119.1 GCA_005884605.1 Candidatus Bathyarchaeota archaeon | reverse complement strand
GACATTAGATGCTGCGGACGAAATTATCATGCCTGGCTTCGTGGATCCTCACACACATCTGGTCTTCGCGGGAGCTCGCGAAGCCGAGTTCCAATCTAGGATCGAGGGAGCTTCATACTTGGAAGTTCTTCGCAAAGGTGGAGGAATAATCGAGACAGTGAACCGAACTCGTCAAGCCAGCTCAGAGTCGCTGTTTCAATCTGGAAAACAGAGACTCGATACTTGTCTTGAATCCGGCTCAACTACCGTTGAGATAAAGAGTGGCTACGGTCTCAGAGACGACCAGGAGTTCAAGATTCTCAGAACGACTAATCGTCTCAAGAAGTATCACGCCTGCCGTGTCGTCCCTACGTTCATGGGTGCTCATGCAGTGCCCTTTGGAGAGGTTTCATCGGAATACGCTACGGATGTGATTGACGAAATGCTACCGCAAATTTCCCGGGCGGGTCTAGCGGAGTTCTGTGACGTATTCTGTGAAGGGGGCGCGTTCGATTCGCTCGAATCGGGAAGGATTCTTGGGAAAGCTCGGAAGCTCGGTCTGAAACTCAAGATACACGCCGACCAATTCACGGATAGTGGAGGGGCTGAAATAGCAAACAAACTCCACACTACTTCTGCAGACCATCTTGTTCACTCCCCAACGAAACAGCTCGAAAAGATGGCTGAAACGAAAGTAACCCCGGTCGTGCTGCCCGCATCATCACTCAGCGTGCTCAACGGAGAGAAGGCAGATGCTCGGGGCATGCTTGCCCTAGGCCTTCCCGTGGCCCTGGGGACCGACTTTAGCCCTTCCAACTGGATGCTCGGCCAGTTGACCGTCGCTGCTCTTGCGTCGCGAGAACTGCGAATGAAAGCTTCCGAAATAATCCGAGCAATAACGATCAACGCGGCGAAGGCGCTGGGACTGGAGAATAGAGTTGGAAGCCTCCATGTCGGCAAAGAGGCAGACCTTGTGACTTTGCGAGTACCCAATCACAGATGGATCGGATACACATATGGTGAACGGATAGTTGACAATGTCCTTATCGGAGGCAAGTGCGTAGTGAGGGACGGTAAGAGGATTCGTTGACGCAGAAGAGACGTCCTCGAGTTTCTTCAGTATTGAAACAGCGAAGGCGGATCTCCGCGATAACTGGGACAAAGCTGCACTGTAGGAGCTGGCAGGTAGAAGGTGCCTACCGGATGCTTCACAACGTTTTGGATCCAGAGGTCGCGAAAGACCCGGATCACTTGATCGTGTATGGGGGGACGGGACGAGCTGCAAGATCTTGGAAGGCGCTTGAAGCAACGCTTGAGAGTCTGGAGAACCTTGGAGAAGATCAGACTCTTCTCATCCAAAGTGGCAAGCCGGTAGCGGTGTTCAAAACCCATAATCTGGCTCCGCGGGTATTGATTGTTAACAGCATGATTGTTCCAAAGTGGGCTACATGGGATTACTTCTACGAGCTCGAGCAGAAAGGTCTCATAATGTACGGACAGATGACGGCGGGTTCATGGGCCTTCATTGGAACTCAGGGGATCCTTCAGGGTACCTACGAAACGCTCGCAGCCGTTGCAAAGGAACACTTTCACGGAACACTTGCAGGTAGACTAGTGTTGACTGCGGGTCTGGGCGAAATGGGAGGTGCCCAGCCCTTGGCGGTTACGATGAATGATGGCGTTGCTCTGGCGGTAGAGATCGACAAAGAGGCGATTGAGAAAAGAATTCGCCATGGTTATCTGCAAAGTTTTACTGACGATTTGGATGAAGCTCTAGACATAGTTCGGCAGGCGAAGCGAGATCGAGTTCCACGTAGCGTTGCCCTCCTTGGAAATGCTGCAGAGGTGCACCCGGAACTTCTGAGGCGTCACGTGATTCCTGATGTTGTGACCGATCAAACCTCAGCTCATGATCCGTTGAACGGCTATTTTCCGGAGGGTCTTTCAAAGAAAGAGGCGGATTCTCTGCGCCGATCCGATCCGGAGGATTATCTGAAGAAGGCGACTCGAAGTATTCTCAAACATGTGAGGACAATGATTGCTATGTCTCGACGGGGGGCTGTCGCCTTCGAGTATGGGAACAATATTCGACAGCGTGCCCTGGACGCTGGATTGAAGAACGCGTTTGAGTTCCCGGGATTTGTTCAAAGATACATCAGGCCAATGTTTTGTGAGGGCAGGGGACCGTTCAGATGGACTTCGCTAGCTGGAGATCCAGAAGATATTCGCAAGATCGATGATCTAGTTCTCTCCACCTTTCCCCAAGACGGCGGCCTCTCTCGATGGATTCGTAAAGCTCAGAAAGAGGTGAAGTTCCAAGGGCTACCAGCCAGAGTGTGCTGGCTCGGATTTGGAGAACGAGCCAAGTTTGGAGGATTGATAAATGAAATGGTGGCTAATGGAAAGCTTGCTGGGCCTATTTGGATTGGCAGGGATCATCTAGATTGCGGAAGCGTCGCGTCTCCTCGCCGAGAGACGGAGGGAATGCTCGACGGTAGTGATGCCATTGCTGACTGGCCGATTCTAAACGCCCTTCTGAACACGGCTGCCGGTGCGACTTGGGTGAGCGTGCATCAAGGGGGCGGCGTGGGAATGGGGTATAGTATTCACGCCGGGATGTGTCTGGTTGCCGATGGGACGCCTGATGCTGCGGGAAAGCTCGAACGGGTATTGACTACTGATCCGGGGATAGGGATCGTGAGACATGCTGACGCCGGGTATACAGCGGCGAGAAAAATCGCCAAGGCAAACAGCATACAAATGCCGATGCTCAAGTAGTACTCTCTGAAGTCTGCGGCCACAAGGGTCCAGAAGGACCTTCCGACTCAACCACTGATACTCATCGTTCACGAACCGTCCTTCCATCTGTAGAAGGGATGAAATCGCCCATTATCAGCCCTGATCTTGAAAATGGGGGGGAGGCTCACTAGATTTCCCTCTAACCATTCGGGGACGACCCCTTAAAATCCCTAGTTGCGCCTGCCATCCAAGCCTGTATTGCACCCTGAATCGATCATCTCGCCCAGAAACCCTGCCAGACAGGAAATCGCTACCTGATGAGAGGGGGTCTTGCACAGCACACCTCGCGACACAAGAGTGGTCTTTCTGGCAACGGATTGGGAATCTGGCTCATATAGAGACAATTTTTGATCGGAAGCGTCATCGAGCCCGCTTGTTTGCCTCCGATCAGCTTGATCGGGGCCCCTCGAACTAGTACGAAAGGTGTGGTCTCGCGGGTTTCCCCCATCAGCAAATGGGCTGCACCAGCGATCCCATCCGCTAGAGATTGAAGCGTCATAACCACCTCCCGTCCATACAAGTCTCTCACCCCTCGAGCGTCCCTCACCGGTTGAAATCCCGAGCAAGCGATCGCCAGCCCGATCGTCCCTAGGCGCAGGGGCGTAACGCGACTGTCCACGATAACAACGCCGATCCTCTTCCCGAACTTGTGAGTAATGGTTCTTCTAATTGTCGCTGCAGAACGTTGTGGATTCAGCGGCCATGGAACGACGCTTTCGCCTGGAGCATTCTTCCGGTCAACACCCGAATTCGCTACAGCGTCCCCATTCTTGAGTGTGAGAAGAACCCCCGGAACCCCACCGTAAACAGCGTCAGATTCATCGAGCACGACCTGAGCAAACTCAGGAGGCAGCCCAAACCGACGGGCAAGTCTTCTGGCAGAGGTCGTTGGCTTCACCTTCGCGAGAGAAACAATGTTCTTCTCCGACAGAGAGACAACCTTGCTCGCGATCGCAATTATGTCTCCATTCTTGATTCCCAGTTTCGCAGATGCCAGCGCTTCAACGAGTCTCTCAGTGATCGAATCGCCAGATAGAATAAGTCTGGACTTGAGTGAGTAGAGCTGCAAGCTAATCCGGGCCTTTGACGAACCGCTTGATCATATCGCTGAATCGTTTGGTCTTGACCAGCTCGAATATCCGCTCGATATCGTCGTGCGAGGATCTATCCTGGGTCAGAGGCCGAACCTCATCACGGATTGTTCGATAGATACTCGCAGTGCCCTTTCCTAGTCCTGAGGCCCCTCTAAGATGGACTCCCTGAGCCGCAGTCAAGAGTTCTATCGCGACCACATACCGGCAATTCTCAAGAATATTGGTGGATTTGTGAGCCGCTCCGGGTCCCATGCTTACGAAGTCTTCGAAATTACTGGAAGTTGGGATAGAGTCGCTGCTCGCTGGATGAGCGAGTATCTTGTTCTCGGCGACTAGAGCGGTTGCCGTGTATTGAAGGGCCATCAAACCACTTGCTAGGCCAGGCTTCGATTCCTTCCCAACCAAGAAGGATGTCAGCCCATTGTTCAAAGATGCGTCGAGGAGGGCCGCTATCCTTCGCTCCGATATGTTCGCAACAGTGGAGAGACCTAGCCCCATAATGTCAAGAGCCATGGAAATTGGCTGCCCGTGAAAGTTACCTCCGGACAAGCATGCTCTTTGATCCGGAAAAATGAGTGGGTTGTCAGTGGCGGAATTCATCTCGATTTCAAGCGTGGACTCGACATTATTCATCGCATCGATCACCGCCCCCATGACTTGGGGAGCGCATCGGAAAGAGTATGGGTCTTGGGGACGCCCTTCTGCAGGATCGTCGTGGATTATCGTACGACATAGCTTGCTAGCGTTTACGAGGGCACGAATGTCCGATGCAACTCGTGTTTGCCCCGGGTGGCGTCTAACTTTGTGAATCCGTTCATCGAACGGGTCAATCCATCCTCTGATCGCTTCAAGAGAAAGTGCGAGAGCCGCTTCAGATGCCGCGAATAAGTCATAGGAATCGCAAAGATTGAGACAGCCTATAGCTGTCATCTGCTGTGTGCCATTGTTAAGAGCCAGGCCTTCCTTGGCCTCAAGCTGTACGGGATCTAGACCCACCTTCTGGAGAGCTTGCTTCCCAGCGACCCATTTCTCTCTGTATTCGGCCCGTCCCTCTCCCATTAGCACCAACGCCATGTGTGATAGAGGAGAGAGATCGCCACTTGCCCCGACTGATCCTCTTTGGGGAATGTACGGATGAATTCGTTTGTTAAGGAGCGCAACTATGAGCTCGGGAATTTCCGGCCTGATGCCTGAATTGCCCTTGATCAGAGTATTCGCTCTCAAAAGCATCATCGCCCTCACTACTTCCGCTGTGTGTGGCTTACCCACACTCGCGGCATGGCTTCGGAGTAGGTTGGCTTGAAGCTGTCTTAGATCGCCAGAAGCGACTTTGAAATTGGATAGTGCACCAAATCCTGTGTTGACCCCATAGATTACCGCGTCCTCTCGTAGTAGCTTTTCAAGAACTGCCCTGCCCCTCCTTGTTCTCTCCAGAGCCCTCTTGTCTATTCTAACTGTGTCATTGCTTCTCGCCACGGACACTAGCGTTTTCAGCGTCAGATTCGATCCGTCTATGGTGACTTCGACCAATCTTCCACGAGTGTCCGGCACCGTGAGATTTGGGAGATAAGGTTGGCTGTTGATCACTACAAACTCTTCCTGTTGAAAGCGAGTGATTGTTTCTCGTGGTTTTCCAAGGAACTTGACGGGTAGATCTCTCGGATTAGCGCGTCGGGGACCCGATTGGCCCATTGTGTATAACCCTGATATTCTCCCCCAAATACATCGGGCTTGACTTTGAGTCTGGTAAAGGACGCCAAACTTGCTCCTTCCGGCAAGGTGAAGATGGCATGGGCTCGAGAACACATGCCAGTTCTCGCGAAAATAACGAGGAGACTAGTCGCCAACAAGAGCTTCGATGGATACAAAATAGGAACCTGCCTGCACCTGGAGGCAAAAACCGCTGTTCTCGCAGAATCCATGCATCGAGCTGGCGCGGAGGTAGCAATAACCGGCAGCAACCCCCTCTCGACTCAAGACGACGTCGCGGCTGCACTATCCGAAACAGGAGTTCACGTGTACGCCTGGCACGGAGTGACCGACAAAGAACACCAACAAAACCTGAATCGGGTCCTAGACATGGAACCCGACATCCTGATCGATGATGGCGCGGAACTCTCGATTCTAGCCCACGTGAAAGGCGGAAACCGTTTGCGCAAAATCATTGGCGCCTGCGAAGAAACCACAACAGGCGTAACGCGCCTCAAAGCCATGGAGCAGCAAGGAAAACTGCGATTTCCGGTCATCGCTGTTAACGATGCACTCACCAAATATCTGTTCGACAGTCAGTACGGAACCGGCCAATCCGGGCTCGAAGGCATAATGCGCGCAACGAATCTACTCCTAGCAGGCCGAAATGTCGTCGTGGCTGGTTACGGCTGGGTAGGCAGAGGAGTAGCGGAACGCGCGCGAGGAATGGGGTCGAAGATAATTGTGACAGAAGTAAATCCGGTTAGAGCACTAGAGGCACTCATGGAGGGGTTCGATGTCATGCCAATGATCGAGGCCGCTGAGAAAGGTGACTTGTTCATAACTGCGACCGGCGACACCGACGTGATAACTGCTTCCCACATGCTCAGAATGAAGGACAAAGCGATTCTCTGCAATGTAGGCCATTATACCGTAGAGGTGAAGGTCAGAGACCTTGAGAGGCTTGCGGTGAAGCGCAAGCGGGTGCGACCCGAGGTTGTTGAATATACCATGCCAAACAGAAGAAGGCTCTACTTGCTCTCCGAAGGGCGCCTCGTCAACCTCGCCGCTGCCGATGGGCATCCAGCCGAGGTAATGGACATGAGCTTCGCCGATCAAGCATTGTCGGCGGAATATCTAATTCAAAACAAAGGCAGGTTGCCGGCGAAGGTTGTCAAGGTCCCCGAAAAGCTCGATATGGAGGTCGCTAGACAAAGACTCGAAGCCTTCGGGCGTAAAATCGACACCTTGTCCCGACTACAGCAGAAGTACCTTCAATCTTGGCAGAGTTAGCATTTTCCTGCACAGAACTCCGCACAAGTCTGCACAACAGCGTCCCGCTCAGCACAGGCGTGTTTTGAACTGCTCCGAGTCAAACCCCCACCTCTACCCACTCGTTTCTTTCCTTAGAACCGATAACAACACGACGGGGAAGCGTTGAGGACAGTAACCTGTAAGCGCGAAATTTCGCTAACAAGGCGTCCAAACCTAATTAGTTCTCAGAAGGGACTTTGTTGCTCCCGGTGTATCTAGCTGCCCTTCTGGCCGTTTCGTCCCAAAGTCTTCCATCGAGTCCGGGACTCAAGTCGGAACAAAGCCCGACTGCCTCCCTGGATGATCACGCTAGTCGCGATTTTTTCGCTTTGGGAGGCAGTAGCCCTAACGGGCATAGTCTCTAGCGATCAACTCCCACCTCTTCACAACGTTCTTCTCACACTAGTCCAGCTTGGAGGAACACCATTCTTCCTCGTTCGCGTCAGCCAAAGCTTCGCCAACGTAGCCGCGGGCGTTTCTCTTGCCTTAGTGGTGGTCATGCCCCTAGCGTTGCTAGTAGGTCTGAGAAACCAACTGGACGAGGCAATAACCCCGATCATTATGCTCGTAGGCGCGTTGCCGGACCTAGCGATACTGACTCTCCTAGTTACCGTGATCGGTCGAGGTAACGTAGCGGCAATAGCCATCTCAGCCTTTAGCGCTTTTTTTCCGATCTACTTCACAATTAGGCAGGGAGTCAAGGAGATTCCACTAGACTACTTTCACGTTGCTTCTGTGTTCAAAGCGGGAAGACTAGACACTTTCTCGAAAATCGTGCTTCCCTCGATCTTTCCGAACTTCCTAACTGGACTAAGACTGTCCTTCGAGTTCAGCTGGAACGTCCTCCTCGCGGTGGAGATCATCGCAAGCGTTGCGGGGGTCGGAAGTTTCATCTCCAACAGTATTCAGGGGTCAGCTCACTCAATGACTTACGGCCTAGCCGCGATCATGACGGTAGGGCTTCTAACTATCCTTCTGGATCGAGCATTTTTCGAAAGGCTAGAACAACGAATCAAGAGATGGCGGTAGACAACTGGATGCATGTTGAATTCTCGAATGTCACAAAGGTATACTCCGAACCCCCACAAACCGTGACGGCGTTGAACGACATCTCCTTTCAAATCCACGAGGGAGAGTTTGTCTGCATCGTTGGACCAAGCGGTTGTGGGAAATCCACTCTTCTACGAATGATTGCTGGATTAGATCGGCCGTCCTCGGGGGAAATCCGCTTCAGGGGGGACCTGCTGACCGCTCCCCACCCCAAGATCAGCATGGTCTTTCAGACGTTCGCTCTTCTTCCTTGGCGAACTGTCCTAGAGAACGTCGCCTTTGGCCTTGAGGTCCAGAAAGTACCGAAACGTGAGAGGGAAAATACGGCTAGAGAGCTTCTCGGAATGGTGGGTCTCAAAGACAGCGAGAAACTCTATCCGAAACAGCTGTCCGGCGGAATGAAGCAACGGGTCGGAATAGCCAGAGCCCTCGCCATAGACCCAGAGATTGTTTTAATGGATGAGGCCTTTAGCGCTATCGATGAGTTCACGGCGGAAGCTCTCAGGGAAGAGGTTGCAGAGATTCACGCTGAAACTCAGAAGACCTTCCTTCTCGTCACCCACAACCTTCCCGAAGCAATCGAACTCGCTGACAGGATCTTGGTACTCTCGGCACGTCCTGCCAGAGTCAAGAGTATAGTGCCAATCGAGTTGCTTCGCCCGAGAAGCCCGACCGCCTCCGACTTCGTGAGCATTCACAAAGACATCTTTTCCTTGTTGCAGTCCGAACTGGAGGCCAGCATAATGCGACATCGACTAAGCGGACTCAAAGAGTTTCAGGGACTGCGTAACATGGAGGATCGTTAGTCATGCAATTCAAACTCGTAGCTCTTGGGCTAGCTTTGTTAGTAGTCGGGCTCGTCGCTTATGCTTCAATCCCAGCTGTGCACACGACTCCCGTGGTCAGCGAACAGAATGTATGGGTTCAAAACGGGTTTCCGATTCAGGCACGTAGTCTAGTTGAACAGGCAAGGAACGTTACCGCATTTTCAGGCATGAACAACGAATTGCGGGTAAACGTTACAGTTTTCGAGTCTGGTGCAGGCGCTTCAACTATCCATTTCGAACTCTTAGCCATGAACGACTCTCAGTCATGCTCTCCATCGCCTCACCCTCCAACTGTACTCGTGGACCAAACGGTGGGAAACAAGTCGTTCAATATTCCGCTTAGGGCGGCAGGGACATACTGCTTCGTGTTCGACAACCAGGGTCCTCAACCATCCAAAACCGCTAACATTTCAGCCCGAGTCTTGGGAAGTACGGAGAAGGTCTTGATTGCCCGGGATGGAAGTGCGAATACGGTGGGTCTCGGGTTAGGAGCCCTTGGGCTCGTTGTTGTTATCTACGGGTACTCCAGAAAGAGCATCATTCCTT
>VBBE01000192.1 GCA_005884605.1 Candidatus Bathyarchaeota archaeon | reverse complement strand
CACAGCAATTCCTATGATTATCGATAGGGAGAGTGGGTTGCTGTTGGGACCTGCGTATGGACTAAAGTCGTACAGTCTCGAGACTGCAATTCCGATCAAGAACGGAAGTATTGTTGCTCCGAGAAGAAACGCCACCGCGGTACGCTTGTCCTCTCGATTGAATGTTCCATGAATCTCGACTCCCGAGATGAACATCAGTAGGATCAGTCCAAACCAAGATACTAAGGAGAGGAGTTGGCCTTCGGAAGGGTAAGCGGAGAATATCCAGTTCTCGCTGGCGGGAAAAAGGTAGCCGAATACAGTTGGACCCAATAAGAGTCCTCCAAAGATTTCCCCAATGACCCGTGGGAGCTTGAGCTTATCGAAAAGAAAGGAGCCGGCATAAGCTGAGAAGAGAAGAAGCACCAGGGCGATGAAAAAACGCGTCAGCTCGAGATTGCTCAGAGTTATGCTCTGGGCGAGAGTCAACCCTTGACTCCTTCGAACAGAATAGATGTAGACCAGAGTTCAGATATCATGCGTCGATTTCGTCCGAGAGCTATGAGAAATCGTAGGGAATAACGCGGTCTAGGTCTCTCTTCCTCGCGTCGGGCCACGAATCCAATGGAAGAAGTCTTCCTCCTAGCTTTGCAAGTATTGTCAAGTGTTCGTATCCGCAGTTATCGCATCTGGCCCTGACTCCAGCGCTTATAGCGTAACAACGTTGGCAACGCGAATACTGGGACGAGAAAGTGAAGTATCGCACCCCGGCCTCGCTTAGCTCTCGCGAAGCTTTCGACAGAGCCGAACTGTCGACCTTGGATCTGACCATCAGCGGAAGTAGTGCACCTCCGTCGAAGGATCTTTGCAATTCTCCTTCAATGGATGCTCGAGTCGCAAAGGGTACTTTTTGAGTTAAGGGAATCCCTGGAACGTCGTTATAGTACGGGTATTTCTTGGAGCCCTGATAGACAACAGTCGAAAATCCGAACTTCTCTGCGTCGATCGAGGCTAGACGGGCTGAGGCTTGAGGAGAGGAATGAAGCCCGATTCTTACTCGAATATCGCGTGCGTCGGCTTCGCTAATCGCTCGTCGTGCAGATTCTACAATCTTCTTTGCAAAGGCTAGGCTGGTCTTTTCCCAGAGTTCGGCCCGAGTATGGTGCTTCACGGCTTCTGCCAGGCCCATTAGGCCTATCTCTCCATGAGCCCTTCTCGAATCGTAATAGGCCCCTCCGCCCGCTTGCCAAGCTAGGAGAGGCAAGACCCCCTCGGACACTCTATCGTTGATGGCTTGTTGTCTAAGTTGTAGAGCCTTTACCGCCTCAATTGTTCCAGACTGGACTGCTTGGAAGAACCTTTCATCTTTTCCTGACGCCTCATACGCGGCTCTGGGCACGTTAAGCTGGGCTGTCCCGATAACGGTGCCTGCCCCTTTCGTCCCGTCTTTGTCTTCGAAGAGAATTGGTCCCTCCGAGGATACTGAATAGTTCTGACCTGCCGGTTGCACCAGAAAGTTGGGAACTGAGTATTTGCCGGAGCTGTCGAAGGCTGAGTTGAGAAGCTCGTCTGAGGTCTCGATCCTCCCTCCTGTATTCCTTACGATAATTGATGGGTTGAGGATGGGCTGTTGACGACCGATTTCTAGACTTGCGTCGATTACTGTTGCGAATAGCTCTTCGGCTTCTTTTGAAAAGTCGGCGTAGATGCCTTCGGCTTTACCGTTTGGACCCACAGCTTCACGGCCCTGTAAATGGTCAGGGATTTGCTGATCGAGTCCAACTGTGACTGGGGCTGATATTGTGTTGGAGAAGCCGTCCCAGTTGAGGTCGTAAAGGAATCGTTTGATCGACTCTTGGACACGTTGGCGTGGAAGTCCTCTGACGAAGGGCGCGAGTGAAGTGTTGAAGTGATCGAACACCTGTTCGCCGGAGACCTCTCGTTCTGCTGTGTGTAGAATCTTCAGAATCGACTCCAAGGCATCTTCGAGCGATGACGGGGGATTGGTTGCTGGCGTGCCTCTACGGAAGAAGAGGCTGGCTTCGTGAAAGAGTATGCTCGGCTTCAGGATCCATGAGGCAGCCTCCTCGAGGTGTATCTGGCCCGCGAGGTGCGCATCAATTGTGGCCCGAGGAAGGCTATCGAGCAGAACATACTCCTCGATTACTCTTTCTCCTGCGGATTTCTGTACCCAGTTCGCGTCGAGCTGTTTCTGGCCGGCCTCTCGAAGAAGCAACGCTACATCATTGACGGGCAGTCCGAGTCGGGTGAGTTTGTGACGATACTCTTCGAGCTTTCTTTCGATGAGAATTATGTTGACGAGTTCCCTGATCAGGGGGGCACTGAGGTAGACGATTCCGAACTTGAGAAGTCTCTCTTCCGCTTCCGCCGCGACTTCATCGGCAAGCGTTTGAGGCATTCTCGCTTCGCTTACGAGGGATCGTGCGATTCGGGTTCGGTCGAACTCCTCGATGGTCATCCGGGATGTGCGGACGAACAGTCTGCCGCGCTTTACTGCGATGTACTCTTCCAGGTCTCGGGAGAAGTCGACTAGAATCTTTCCGAGCTCTGTTACGCCGTACTTTTTCGTGCCTTTTTCGATCGAAACCAGACCGGCCTTCCTCAGTGTCTTGAGGTGGTAGACGAACTTGCCGGCATCCCGTACAGGATCGAGCTTAGCCTCGTACATTATCTCAGTATATGGAAGAGGCCCCTTCGAGACGAGGAGCTTGAGAACCTGCAATCGTACAGGGGCAGAAGCGGCGTCAAGAACCTCTGAGCTGAACCGTTCATACGATCGCTGCAAACAGTAATCGGTTCAGAAGAGCAGAAACTTACACTAAAAAACTTGAGTAGGGTAAGTAGCCCGGCTAGTAACTAGTGGAGAGTCTTGCTGTTTAGTTTATTCGAGTCACGAATTCGAGAGGCATGCGTCGAACAGGGTCATCCTTATCTGCGAATGTGATCGGTGCAACTATTCTACGACTTTCAGGTTCTTCAACGGGACCCAGCCTGTCGCGTCGGTCATGTTTGTGACCCAGGCCCAGCCGCTTTCAACGCTCTCTATCCTTACAATCTCGCCCTCCATCACGGTCACTTCACGTGCCACGTAGTTCTGCTGGGCGACCGCAGCCTCACCGTCTATCTTGATACTCTTCTCCGGGACCCAGCCCCGCTTCCCACTCTGGCTTTCACAGAACACCCAACCTGGCCATTCTTCGTCTCTTCTCTTCACGATCTTCAGCGCGTCGCCTGAAATCATTGTTAAGGGATCAGGATACTGCGCCTCGTAGCCGGCAACGACCAGCGCCATTGTTCCAGAATCGACCTGCTGCAAAGGAACCATGAGATGAGTGGTCTCCGGGCTCTTAAACTGAGATGCTTTCGGATAAATTAGGAAAACCGAGAGGAGGACGTTCCATAAAGCGTAGTTCACTGGGTGTTTTGCCAGAGACTCTCTGGATTACTCGCGACTCTACGTTCTTCTATAATTTCAGAGATAGCGACGGCAGTGTCTGAAGGGTCAGTTCCATCTCGGCCTTGGTCAACTTCGGCACTAGATTGTCAACGGCCCTTAGGTATTCTCGGCTTGCATAGTTCCATCCCGAGTCGTCATTGTAGTCCTTGTAGGCGAAGGTTTGCGCCTGTATAGTCATAGGGTCGATCACAAGATAGGAGTAGCTTGTGAGGACTCCTTTCGATACG
>VBBE01000118.1 GCA_005884605.1 Candidatus Bathyarchaeota archaeon | reverse complement strand
CCGCCGGAGAGAATTGCTCTCTTCTTGGCACCTCCCTGAATATCGAAACGCATTGGGATCCCGTCCTTGTCAGTGCCACCTGTGATCTTTAGCTTCATGTTTCCAATACCGAGAAGCTTACCGTCGACCTCATCCCCAATCGATTTTCCGACAAGCGCCTGCGCCTTCGCTCCTTCGATGGAGGCGGCTTTCGAGGTCTTGCTCACAGGATCCGACACTATGAGCTGGAACTTGGCCATGTTTTGTTAGCGGGCTCCGTTGGAAGCCGGTTCCCCTGGGCTGTTAATAAACGTCGTTCGAGTCATGACACCACTCCCAAGGCATTCTTTGCAGAAATACTCGCCAGCTCGTCAAGCAAGGCAAGTTCTCCGGGGGAGAGGTGGTCTCTGAATTTTGATGAAAGGGTTTTGGCATGTTTCAAAGGAACATCGACATAGAGGATGTCTCCCTCGAAAATGTGTCTACCAACGATCGGCTTGTCGATGGAAACAGCGACTTGCTTTCCTGGTCCTACTTCTGGTACATCTTTGCCCTGGTCTTGGACTCTTAGGACTACCCCGATACGCTTCCCGCTGCTGTTGATCACTGGATATTTCGGTTTGACGATTCCCTCGAGGATTTCGACGCCAACTATGGCAGGGTCGTTTCTGCGGAAGACGAAGCCTTTGAGGATCTTCATCTTGCCCGGACGGATAAGCAGCTCCATCTCGGCCTTAACGCCGGCGGACCTCTGAGCTTCAACCCATCTTGAGTAATCTTCTAACACTCGATAGATTATGTCGCCCCTGAAGACCGGTATTCCTGTTTCTTTGATCTCTTCCTCTGCATCAGGGAGCAGCTTGACGTTGAATCCGAGAATCGCGGCGAGGTATGGGTCTTTCGCTCGAACGACGTCAGCCTCGACGACATCTCGTCTAGATATCTCGCCTACGTCTGCGAGACGCACAGGTACTTTGGAGATGGAAAGGGAAGTTGTGAGCGCTTCTAGCGAGCCGAGGGCGTCAGCTTTCACGATGACCCCAGTTCGATCAGTACTTACCTTGACCGATTCTATTTCGCTGAGTACTCTCTTCTCAAGCTCCACTCGCTTTGACGGGCTATCTATGCCATAGATGGGTGACCCCGCGATCGCATCATCGAGACCTTGGGCTGCGATCTTGATTCCAGCGGCCGCGTCGACGTATTCGACATGACTGAACTTATCCCTAGGATCACGGATCTCGTCAAGGGGTTTCGGCACGAGTAGAGCCCGGACCCTGGTTCGCAGGATTCCGTTCCTTCCAGCGAGCACTATTTCGTCATCTACTTTGATCGTCCCATCGTAGACCAAGGCGTCTATAGTAACTCCGAGGCCAGGTTCCTCTTTCACCTCCAGAACTGTGCCTTCGGCTGGACCCGCGCCTGTTGTTAGTTCTCCTCTCATGTAGATCTGGGTGAGCCCGACCAGCATGGCCATCAGTTCAGGCAGCCCTTCTCCGGTTTTGGCGCTCGAAGGTACGAGCGCTATGGTCTTGGAGAAGTCTTTGATTCTGTCGAAACGATCGGAGCGGAAGCCGTATCGGGACAAGGTTCCCATCATCGTGTAGATTCTGTTATCTAGATCAGTCAAGACTTCGGGTCGTTGCTGTTCTGTGTTAGCGAGGAATGAGCCGTCAGGTGACGACTTCCATCCCGGTATCGCGTCGATCTTATTGCAGCATACCAAGAAGGGTGTTTTGCGGGCTTTGAGGATGTTGAGGGATTCGACGGTTTGGGGCTCTATTCCTTTGGTGAGATCGATTACGAGGACTGCAACGTCAGCCGCGGATCCGCCTCGCTTGCGGAGGTTGCTGAACGTTTCGTGGCCCGGAGTGTCGATGAAGAGTATTCCAGGAACTTCGATCTTGAGATTAAACCTGGCTAGAAGGGGTCCGCAGATCTTTGTTATAGTTTGAGCGGGGATGAGGCTGGCGCCGATCCACTGAGTGATCAGGCCCGGTTCTCGGGCGGCTACGGAGGTGCCTCTAATCTTGTCGAGGAGCGTGGTCTTCCCGTGGTCCACGTGTCCAAGGACGACTGCGATTGGTGAACGAATTGCCATACCTGGGAAGGCTCCACATTGGCCTTCATTTTCTTACCTCTGTATTAAAACCATGATTTTCTTCGAAGACGCTTATCCGCTAAATTCCGTCATGGAAGAATATTGATAACTCTTTCTTCGCGTTTTCGAGACTATCAGATGCGTGAATGATGTTAGCGGTTATGGACAATGATAGATCGCCTCTTATCGTGCCTGGCTCAGCTGTCTGCGGATTTGTCGCGCCGATAACCTTACGCAGAACGTCTACCGCGTTTGAGCCCTCAAGGATCATCAGCAAGACAGGCCCGGACGTGACGTGGTCCACGAGTTCTTGGAAAAAGGGTTTTCCCTTGTGAACGGCGTAGAGCGTCTCTGCTTCCTTTCTGGAAATGTTGTGAAGGCGCAACTGTTTGATTGCGAATCCTTTCCTCTCGAGCCTCGACAGAACTTCTCCTGCAACCCTCGATTGTAGAGCTTCAGGTTTGAGAAAGGCGAATGTTTTGTTGTTAGAGTGGCTGCTCAGTGGCCTTTCTCTCTCTTCCCGTAGTAAGCAGTCCACTTTAGCTTACGAGAGTCCCGCTTGAACGACAGAGTGCTGACTCTACATCGGCGCGAGCAGAAGTAGAGTATCGTCCCGTCGTTCTTCACGTGCATGATTCCAGTCGAGTTTGGAAAGTTCTTCCCACAGAAAGAACACTTGAAAGTCTTTGGCGTCGCTTACGCCCTACCTGATCTTTTTCGCTTCTCTCTCAGTCTCTCGAAGCATGAGAACGTCGTTAAGCCGGATAGGTCCCTTGACGTTTCTAGTAATAATTCGTCCCTTGTCTCGGCCTTCTAGGACTCTGACTCGAACCTGAATAACTTCTCCCGTAACCCCGGTCCGTCCGATGACTTGTGTGACTTCGGCCGGGATAAGTGGTTCGTCAGATCTGTCTTTTCCCTTGCTCACTTGCCCGCGCCGGTCTTCTTGATATTCTCAACTATCTTCAGGATGTCCTTGAGAGATTGCGCGCCATCACCTGGCTCGACAACTGAGATTGCGGCGGATCCAACGTCTAGTCCGGCGGACTTGCCTAGGTCAAGCTTGCTGGGAACGTAGAGATATGCGATCTTTCTCTCTTCGCATAGGATGGGTAGGTGAGCCACTACTTGTGGAGGCTCAACATCCTCTGCGATAACAACTAGTTTGGCGATTCCTCGCTCGATTGCCTTGGTTGACTCGTTTGTACCTTTCCGGAGTTTTCCGGTGTCCTTCGCGACTTGTAGAAGTTGATAGGCCTTGTCAACGGCTTCTTTGGGAACTTGGAATCGTACGTAAACGGATTTTTGTGCCATCCAGACTCACTCTCATCGGCCAACCAGTCGGGCGATGCCCGGCTTTTATGAACGTTTCGACTAGCGATGGAAACAACACTAAATATGGCGCGGGTCTGATGCGTCGAAGATATGTCCCAAACACCAGCGAAGCCACCGGCACAGCCGAAGGCCCCAGCATCAGCCCCAGCAAAGCCGAAAGCGAAGAAACTGCGGATGAGAAGCGAGCTCTACGAGATCTCTGGCTCGACGACGAAGCTGAAGAATCGGAAATGTCCACGGTGTGGCTCAGTTATGGCGTCTCACAAGCAACCTACCCAGCGGTGGGTT
Source organism: Candidatus Bathyarchaeota archaeon (assembly GCA_005884605.1). The sequence goes on along the minus strand of VBBE01000118.1, from coordinate 5,562 downwards.
TGCGGGGCTTGTAGCTTCACAGATTACGGGCCAAAATGAGCTAGGCTATTTTTCAACCAACAGGCACTGTGACTACAACTAGTTCTGTCCGACTCTATCGAACTCTGATAGCGAACTTTCCCGGGACCTTGATCTGCATGAGCCGGGCTACTTCTGAGCCCGCTGGTTCGAGCACAACGACGAAGCCAGTCCAATCATCGCTTAAGTTGGTGGATTTACAGTTGGGGCATACGGGACCTGCGCTAATCATTCGACAGTTCTTGCATGCTTTATCTGTCAAGCTGCTGCTTTACGCTCCAGCTTCGGAGGTTTCCCTTTGAGATCCTCTTCTATCCATTCTATTCTCCCTAGGAACGGTTGGCGTAGGGTAATTCCGATTTTTCCTCCTGACCCTCCTCGGGGGAAGCTGACGGCGATTATTCGTCCTCTGACCATGTTTCCTTTTCCTAGGTTTCGGTGACTCTCACGTCCGGCGAGTACACCGTGCTTCTCATCGTATGTTATGAAATCGTCCATGATCTGGGACACGTGTAGAAGAGCGTCTTCGGGGCCTATTCTGACGAATGCTCCGAAGTCTGTGACCTCGACGATCTCTCCCTCCACGACCTCGTGGAGTTCCGGGAAGAAGGTGAGGAGTTTGAAGACTGATTTGTGATGGGTTGAGCCGTCGCCGGGGAGAATTTTCCCGGTTGTCTCGACGTCAACATCCGTGACCAGGATGACGTAGCCGAGTTCCTCGTCCACATAGTTCTCGTACTTGAGCTTGATTTGTTCACGGGCGACTTCGTCGATGGGCTGTCCGAATTTCTGCGGCGGAATCCGTACTACGTCCTCGACTGTCACTATGCGGAACATATTCACGGGAGGGGGCTGAAGGCGTTATTTTAGGACTCCGCTTGAGAATCAAGATGATTCTGGGTTTAGATCTTGGTTTTGATGTACCAGAGAGCCAGCTTCCTGAAGGCGATGGCTCGGTGCGAATACTTGTCCTTGTATTGGGTTCCGCCTTGGGCGAACGTTTTCCGAGCACCTCTTGGGATGAATATTGGGTCAAACCCGAAGCCCTGCTTTCCCGTAGGCTTGTGCGATATTGTCCCGTCCACTTTTCCTGAGAACTCTTGAGACGAATCCCAAGGAGATGCGAAAGCGAGAGAAGCGTGAAAATGTGCTTCTCGTCGTCTCTGTTCGTTCATCAACCGCAAGAGTCCTCCAACGCCGATAGTAGCGTAAACGTATGATGAGAAGGGTCCTGGAAAACCGTTGAGGACTTTGACGAAGAGCCCCGAGTCTTCCACCAGGACCATACGGTTGTGTTTTTTGGCGGCTGCTTCTGCGGCGAACTTGGCTATTTCACCGAGGCTGGTGCTCTGGATCTCGGTTTTCGGAGAACCGAGCATTCGGATCCTTATTCCAAACGGGTCGAGAGTTCTGCGGGCTTCTTGGTACTTGTGATGGTTCTGGGTGACGAACCATAGAGTTCGTTTATCGGATGGCGAAGTATCTTCCTCTCCGGGCAATCTCTGCAGCTTTCCGAAGACTCGATTTCGCCATTTCCTCACCGGCAACCTCACGATAACCCTTCGCAACCCTTCTAAGCGAAGTCGCCGCGTCGAGGGCATGAGTGGCAATCAGTGACCGCTGGAGCAGGTGAAGATCGGTTCCATGGTCTTCATGGTCTGTTGATTTGCGGGCCATTCCGAAGTCTATCATGAACGGTTTTTCGTCAGCTGGAATAATGATGTTTGATGTCGTGAGGTCGCCGTGCGTTATTCCCCCGGAATGGAGGATGCCAACCTGTCTGCCCAACTCTTCGAGAAGAGAGGAGCGGCGAGCGTCACTCATCGTATCAATAGTGTCTCTGGCAAGGGTTCCGTCTATGAATGTCATGATGATGGTAGACCGTTCGAGGTCAAGGCCGAGAATGCTGGGAAGCCTTGCTCCCGCGACCTTTGCGTCTCGGATCGCCGACGCTTCCTTGATAGTCCTCTCTTTTCTGATAACCGCGTCTAGCTGCTCGTTGCGGTAAGCTTTCCGAACTCTTCTCTTGACCACGACCTTCCAGGGAGGTAGCTGCGACAGAAAGAGATCTGCTTCTGCTCCGCGATGCAGTGGTTGGAGGTCTAGAGTCGAGGAATCCATGGAACATCAATCTCGTCTAGACGCCATCGCGGATTGACAAAGCTTTCTGGAACAGGAACGGTGGAGCCAGATTCGAAGGCGAGTCTTCCCGAGCAAGCGATCTGGGCCCCGCAGTCTCCTGTGTATTCGAAGGGAACGGGATGAAATGTTGCTCCGTGATCTTCCGCCACGGATTTGATCATGTCGCGAAGGCGTTTGTTCATGGCCACTCCTCCAGCCAGTAGAACTTCATTTTTCCTCGTCTGGACTAGACTCCGTTCAACAGCCTCGGCCAACATTGAGAACGAGACCTCCTGAACCGAGAAACAGATGTCGGCTATGGAATGACCTTGCTTTAAGAGACGGTTTGCGGCCGTGAGCAGTCCTGAGTATGCAACATCATTTCCCTTTACCGTATAGGGAAGGGGAAGCAGATTCCGACCTTCGTTCGCCATGGATTCTATGGGAGGTCCTCCTGGGGATGGGAGACCAGCCTCTCTTGCAAACATGTCCAGGAGATTCCCTAACGTGATGTCCTCAGTCTCACCGTAAATCCGCCAGCGTTTCTTCAGATGAACAGCGATCGCAGTATGACCTCCTGAAACCAAGACTGCCAAGGGATCGTGCGAATGCCCAGCATCCATGGCCAGATCAAGGTGTGCAACACCGTGGTGGACGGGGACGAGAGGCTTGTCCAAGTAAAGAGCTAGAGCTCTGGAGATGGTTGCTCCAATCCTGAGGCAGGGTCCCAGACCCGGTCCCGCAGAATAACAGACAGCGTCAGGGGAGATTCCATCTTCAACTCCTTGGAGGGCTTTCTCGATTACGCCGCTTGATACCGCGTTGTGATGCTCGGCCGCTTTTCTAGGATGGATTCCTATCCCGGTCGGAGGCCGGTAGGTAGAGTTCACATTTGTGAGTATCCTACCCTGATCGTCGATCATGCTCGCCCCAAAGGTGTGGGCTGTCGATTCTATTCCTAGGAAAAAAGTGGGTACTAATCGAGGGTTTTGCTTCACTGGACTGTCCCCTGATGCAACGGGGTCGTGTCAGGGGTGCTGGGATATTGTGTTACTTGAGGGCTTTGGCCAGTTTATCGAACGACGTGTTCCAGCCCATTTCAGCCATCTTGCTCTGCTCGCCCGCCGGAAGGCCCACGTGCCGCAACGTCATCCGTGTCTTCCCACCAAGCTCTTCAAACGTCACCGTCACCAGCATTTCCATTGGGACATCCGAGGGCATCCCGTAATGAGAGGCCGGAACCACATTCCCTTTCTCGTCCGCGAAACTGTCTGTGGAGACAATCCGCTGCAACGGAACGATCTCCCGATAGACACCTGTGCTCCAATAGTCCTTGCCGTCTGGGGATCGCATGCAGAAGAGGTACTTGCCGCCTACGCGGAGGTCGATCTTGATGAAGGGCGCGGTGAACCCTTCTGGTCCCCACCATCGCTTTGCTCGTTCAGGATCTGTCCACGCCTTCCACACAGCTTCGCGTGGCGCATCGAACACCCGTACGATTGTTAGCTCGTTCTTATTTCTGGTTTGACTCATTTCTTCTGTTCTACTTGTCATTCTTTTTCCTCTAGATGTTTGGCCAGTCGGGCGAGGCGATCCTCCCACAGAACCCGGTATTGCGTTAACCAGCCAAACGCCACACTCAGCGGTGCTGCATCGATCTGGCAGCGGCGTACCCTGCCTTCCGGCTCGACCCGCAATAGTCCCGCATCTTCCAGAACCCGCAGGTGCTTCGATATCGCCGGCAGGCTCACCTTGTACGGTTCTGCCAGTTCGCTTACTGTGGCGTCGCCGGCCGACAGCTCCTCAAGGATAGCCCGCCGTATTGGGTGGGCTAATGCCCCGAAGACCTGGTCTAGGTCGAGGACGACCTTTGCTTGACTAACCATCTAGCAGGGGAATGGGCTCGAAGATTATTTAACCTTTTAGTTAAGCGATTTCTCAAAGGTTTGCGGGACCTACCATCGCCCTTGAAAGGGCACACATGGCTCTGATCAGAGTCTCGGGCTAGAGCGTGTTATACCTGAAGCATTTGGTGATGTGGTCGTTCACCATTCCAACAGCCTGCATGAACGCGTAGCAGATTGTTGGGCCGACGAAACGTAGGCCTCTTTCGCGTAGGTCTTTGCTCATAGCGTCGGATTCCCTGGTAGTCGCAGGAATCTCGCCGAGCGACTCGAATCTGTGCTTGATTGGTTTGTCGCCCACAAACTGCCAGAGGTATTTGTCAAAAGAACCGTATTCCTTCTGTAATTGGAGGATTTGTTTTGCGTTGTTAATCGTGGCTTGGATTTTGAGACGGTTACGTATGATTCCAGGATCGCGAAGAAGACGCTGGACATCCTTGTTCTTATAACGGGCGATGTTTGCAGGGTCGAAGGCATGGAATGCTTTCCGGTAGTTTTCGCGTTTGTTCAGAACTGTCTGCCAGCTGAGTCCTGCTTGGGCCCCCTCCAACACTAGAAATTCGAACAGGGCCCTGTCATCGTGCACTGGGACACCCCATTCCTTATCGTGGTACTCAACCATGAGTGGGCTGTTGCCCATAGTTGCCCACTGACACCTCCGAAGCGTTGTTTCTTTCAATTCGTCTCTTACACGCTTACCAGGTCTATCTCTACTCGTCATCTTGCAAAGGTTAAATTTTGCCTGTGCGATTATTCGAGTCACCAGATATTTGGGGAATGAGCCATCAGAAAATTAGTTGTGTTATCATTTGTTACGCTTGACGGAGTTATGCAGGCTCCAGGCGGACCCGACGAGGATACGAGTGGCAATTTCAAGCATGGAGGATGGTCTTTCGGCTACTGGGATGGTGTTATGGAAAAGGTCATGGGTGGACAGATGGGAAACCCTTACGACCTCTTGCTTGGCCGGAAGACCTACGAGATATTCGCGGCCTATTGGCCAAGAGCAAAAGACGTCCCGTTCGCGGACAAACTAAACAAGGCTAAGAAATACGTCGTGTCGAAAACGCTTAGGAAACTTGACTGGGAGAATTCCACGCTCGTCAATTGGACATGGCAAGCGACTTTTTGGCGTGGACACGATACCGGCCTCTTTCAAACTTCTTGAAAGTAAGACCTCAACCGCAGGCGTTATCGTAGCCACATATCGGCGAGACGGAGAGATCAAAACAGGAAGCTTTGACTTGAATAATCAAACAAGAGAACTCAAGCCCTCAAACTCATGAAGAGACGAAGTGAGTCTGTCTAAACTTTACCTCCATAGAGTTTAGCCTAGCCTTACGATTCCCGATTTTGGTCCTTGTCCTCGACATTTGTAGACTCGTGGGACTCTGACGGTTGGTTGCGGACCAGTTCGGAAGCCCGCCTGTCTATGCCTCGCAAGAGTCTGTGATAGCTCAGAAGTGACAGGTAACCGATTCCCATGTAGAAAAGCACGTCAAACAGCAAGAAGGCGAAA
>VBBE01000022.1 GCA_005884605.1 Candidatus Bathyarchaeota archaeon | reverse complement strand
AATCACCGGTGGAGCGAGCAACGAGATTAGTGCCGCGAGTGCGCCGAAGGTTGCGGCCCCTGCGATTACGACTGTTGGCTTGATGTTGGCATTCGTTGAGCGCATTTCAGCAGGCGCGCGAGGTTGTACTCATAAAAGAGTTTCTACTCACAATTGAGTTGCAACTCTGACCCGCTCTACTTGGAGGTTCGCGCCAAAACGTGAGGTGGTGTCATCTCCTGAAGAAATCGAGCCGTATGCGTCTTTCCATGAGGATCTCTTCCTACCATCGTGATCAAGTCTTCAGGGGTGTCGATGTCGAAGGATAAACGGGGGTTTGAGACAGAGTAAACAGCGAGTCCTGTCTTTTGTGCTGCTCTAAGATGGGTACTATAGCTCCATCTCCCATACGCGGGCGAGATAATGCCAGGAGGCTCTCGCACGATTACATTGGTCCCTCCCTTTAGCGAAGGGGACAAGACAACTCTTGGGACTATGTCCGCCACAGAGTACAGCTCCTTCAAATCCCGTTCTTGCACCAACGGGATGTCCGCCAACAGAACGGCAACGGACGACGCCTTCTCGTGAGTCGCAAAGAGCGTTGATTGGCGAACGCCAGCGTTAAGCCCTTGTCCCTCTTGGTGAAGAAATGATCCATCAGGCAAATTCGCTTCCGCCTTGACGTTTGGGTCAGGGGAAACAACTAGGACTCTGCTGAACAGTTCAGAGTCCTCGACTGAGGTCAACACATCTTTCAGCATGGCGAGAATGAGCTTTTTCTTGTCTCGGGATTCTAGGGAGCGGGAAAGCCTGCCCTTGCTCTCAAGCAACCCTTTGACCGGGATAATTGCGAAATCTCTTGTCAAAGCGTCTCCGCCAGCTTCAAGGTATCCTCGGCCAACCTGGCCCTTGCTGCGGATGAGTCCATTATTGTCTGGGTTGAGGCGACCTTCATTCCAAGGTCGTTAATCTTAGAGGTAGCGGCCTTGTCGAGATCATCGATAACGAAGCCTCTCAAGAGTCCCTTGTAGAGCTGGGCGACTCCGAGGGGAGAAACCTCCAAACCCAAGTGGCGCATGATACGATCTAACGGACCCTTTATCGATCTTCCACCAACGATTGGACTGATACCGAGAATCCGGCCCTTGGCCTTCGCTAGAGCGTTACGAATTCCGGGGACGGCGAGGATTGGTCCAATGCTGAGAATGGGGTTGCTGGGGCAGAGGATGATGACCTCCGATTTTTCTAAGGATTCCACCACGCCCGGCGCAGGCGTCGCGATGCTCGCTCCCTCGTAGCTTACATCTTCTACATTATCCTCGAATCTTCTCTTGACAAAATACTCCTGGAAATCCAAGAGTCCGGCAGAGGTCTTGATCTTGGTGGCCACCATCTGGTCAGTCATCGGCAGGATTTTGACCTTCACGCTTTTCCCGTGTCAACAATTCCTGCGAGCGTATAGGTCACAATGTCAATGTCCGGGCTGATGTGGACGCCGAGGTAGTCAAGATCGTCTCCTGTGTTGACGATTGCCGTTACCTTTTCCGGCGGATAGACTTGCGCAAGCCCGTCCAAGAAACGTGCTGCGCCAACCCCGCCTGCGAGACATACCACTGATCGGAACATCGTGAAGCGCCTGCGAGAGGGCTTGCGCCCGCCCAGCCCCTAGTTAAAGACTAGCACTTCCTCTACCAGCTTTTTCGAGAATGTGGTGAGCTTGTCTGAGCTTGTAGACTGCTGTCCTGAGATATCGGTACCCTTCAAGGGGTGATTTGCCGCGAAGCTCTGTCGCGCGCCGTAGGTATTCCGATGATTCCTTGACCAAGGGAATGGGCTCAGCGTTCCTCTTCCTCACAGGTACAGGGGGATCCTCGTCCTCAAGACCGTAGGTGAGAGAGTAGAGGAGACTGCTGTATTCGGATGCCTCCTCCGCAAGCCAGACCTTCTTCTCGGAGTCAGTTCCACCTTTCGAGAGATGTTCCATAGCGATGTCGAGCTTGGTCCTTGCCTCATCCAAGGCCTTGCCGACCTTCTCTTCTAGCATTCGCTGTTCTTCAGCGGCGTCCATCAAGGGGACCTTGACGTGACTATTCTACGGTGACGCTCTTGGCCAGGTTTCTGGGATAGTCGGGGTCATGGCCCAGAATTACTGACATGTAGTAGGCCAGGAGTTGTAGCGGAACGACATAGGCGATAGGGGTAGCGAGCGATGGGAGGGAATCGGGTATTTCTATTACGTCGTCGGATAGGTTTCTGACCTCCGCGTCTCCCTCTTCTATGATCGAGATTATTCTTGCTCCGCGAGCCTTCATCTCCATGATGTTACCGATAATTTTCTTGTGCGTCTCGTCCTTCGGAGCAACAAATACAACTGGGAATCCTTCTTCGATGAGCGCGATGAAGCCGTGCTTGCTCTCGCCCGCAGGGTACGCCATCGCTGGAATGTAACTAAGCTCTAGCAGTTTCAATCGTCCTTCCAAGGATGTTGGCACGTTGATTCCTCTCCCGAGAAAACAAATGCTCGATGCACCGCTCCAGCTCTCGGCAATCTTCTTCACATCCTCCACCTTTGTATTGAGCAGGTTCTGGATCAGGGCAGGGGTCCGGTGAAGGGCATCTTCCAGCTCGCTGATCTCTTTGGACGAGACCTCGCCCTTCTTTCTGCCGATCGCGATCGCTAGCCGGAGGAGAACAGTGACTTGCGAGGTGAACGTCTTTGTTGCCGCGACACCAATCTCGGGTCCCGAGTTCTGTCCAATGTATACGTCGGACAGTCGCATCAGCGTCGAGCCTAGGACGTTTGTTACGCTAACAATGGATGCTCCCTTTGCTTTCGCATCTCTGACCGCGTTGAGAGTGTCCATGGTCTCGCCTGACTGGCTTACTGCGAGGATTGCTGTCTTGGAGTCGACGAGGTCGAGGGCTTCGTCTGAGAACTCGGATGCGATCACGACCCTCGCGTTCATTCCTGCAAGTTTCATGAGAGCTTGCCCTCCAACGAGACCGGCGTGGTATGAGGTTCCGCAGGCGACAATGAACACCTTATCGGCTTGCATCAGCTTGCTAGCGAGAAGATCATAGTAGATCTCGTGAGTTCTCATCGCGTCCCTTATCGTATGGACTTGCTCGTGGATCTCCTTGAGCATGAAATGTCGAAAGCCCTGTTTCTTGGCGGACTCTGGATCCCATGTTATCGTGATAGGATCTCGTTTTACCGCCACCCCGTTCTTCGCCTTGAGGATCTTGATCCCGTTCGGGTCGAGAACGGCCATTTCTCCTTCCTCAAGGATCAACGCTTTTCGAGTTAGGGGGAGGAAGGCGGCTATGTCGCTGCCGCAGTAGTATTCTCCGTCTCCGAGTCCGAGGACTAGGGGGCTTTCTTGGCGGGCGCACAGAATTGTCTTCGGTTTCTCGACACTTGTTAGGACGATGGAGTAGGCTCCTTCTAGTCGGTTGATGGTTTTCCGGAATGCTTCTTCGAGACTGAGCCCCTGGCTGAGATATTCTTCAACCATGTGCGGGACGACCTCAGTGTCCGTTCGTGAGAGGAACCGGTGGCCTTTGGTTTCGAGTTCGCGTTTGAGGTCCAGATAGTTTTCTATGATACCATTATGCACGACAGCGATTCGGGATTTGCAGTCAACCAACGGGTGAGAGTTTTCCTTGACCGGGCGGCCGTGTGTTGCCCAGCGGGTGTGTCCAACTCCTACAGGTCCGGGCAGGAGGTCGAGGTTGTATTTGGCGTGGACCTCGTCGAGTCGTCCGCTGTCCTTCTTTATTGTGAGCGTTCCATTTGCGATTGTTACTTCTCCGACGGAGTCGTAGCCTCGATATTCTAGCCTTTTGAGGGCTGAGTGGATGAGCGGGGCGGCTTCTTTGCCGTCGTGGAGTACGCAGCCGAATATTCCACACAAGGATAAATGAAATAGTCGGTTGGGTTGGCATTAAGAGTTCTTGAACGGAGCGTGAGGGGCGGCGCGAGACTCGAGTAGGCCCCGGGGGGTGCCCGAAAAATCGCGGTTGCTTGTTAAGATGTGATTTCAGACCGTTTTCAAGAGCGATTTCAGGAGCCAGTTTCAGAGGTCGTTTCGTAACGGGTTTCAAAGAGCGATTTTTAGGACCTAATTTCTCATAGCGATTCCAATTTCTGATTCAGCAATTCTCGCTATTCTATGTTTTCTACGGAAAAGGGTAGAGTCGAGAACGGAATAGTACACCATAATAATCAGAACCGTCAACCTCGAACTGGTTCGAGCATATGGCGGAAGCACTATTCCTCGTTCTCCTAATCCTCCACATTGGAGCAATAGTTGCTTGGATGGGAGGAGCCGCACTCTTCGTCTCCGTCATCATTCCCTCGCTCTCGAAAATGTCTCCGGCTTCCAGAGCTGAATTCATCCTGTCCGCGCTGCCAAGATACCTCAGCTTCATCACCGGAAGCTCAATACTCGCAATAATAGCCGGACTCATTCTCTACGGGTACTACTTCGCAACTTCTCCCGCCTCAAGTTTCCCTGGACTCGTCTACATTCAAGCAGGCGCCCTGCTCGGCCTTATCGTCCTCATAATTGCACTTGGAATCCTAGTTCCCTCAGGCCGGAAACTCATATCACTCGTAAAACAAGGTCCCAAACCACAAGCACAACAAGCCGCTCAAGACCCAACATTGGCGCAAATCGCGAGGTTGCAACGGAGGATGGGAATGGCCGGACGACTAGGAGTCGCCCTCCTCGGAGTCGCCCTAATCCTGATGATAATCGGAGCAAGCTAGATTATCTCTACGATAGCCCGCTCTAGGTCCAGTTCCCACCCGCGTCTTTTCCCCTAAGGATGAAGAAGGGATCGAAGAACCTCATTCCATAACGCTAAATAAGCGGGCGGGACAACTAAAAGATATCTCTGGTGTGAACGGGGATGGGTGGTCATCTTTACTGGCATAAGCCCGCTCCCGAGACCCTCATCCAGGTCTAAGCACCAGAATCAGACTCTAACATTAGCGACCAAGATAAGATACCGACCGAACAAGTCTCTTCGAAGGCGTCAACGCCGCCGCCTGATTATCGCGAAATTCGGCGGGTCCAGTCTATCGAACGGGAAAAAAATCAATCTGGCAGCAGAATCGGTCGCAAGGGAATACTCCAAAGGAAACAGACTCGTCGTAGTGGTCAGCGCCGTCGGAAGAACCACTGACGAGCTTCTCGACCTCACAAACCATGGCGCGGGAATAGTAGAAACCGATAGAGACGATATTCTCGCGATGGGCGAGAGAACCAGCGCCAGGATCTTTGCAGCATCACTGAAATCACGCGGGATACAGGCCCGCTACTTCGACCCTTCAGATCGAGACTGGCCAATCATAACGGACCGTGACTTTTCAAACGCAAACCCGTTGAGAACAGCGAGCATTCAACGAATACAAAAATATGTGAAACCAGTCGTAGAAGACGGAATCGTCCCGGTCATCGGTGGCTTCATAGGCCGGACTAGAGACGGAAGGATTAGCACCCTGGGACGCGGAGGAAGCGACACCACCGCACTCCTCATTGCCACCGCACTCGGAGGAGACGAGGTTGTCCTAGTAACCAGCGCTCCAGGAATCCTCACAGGCGACCCCGACATTGTCGGTGGAGCGCACGTTCTCAGAACCATCGAGATGAAAACATTGATCGGAATCGCCGACAGCGGAACAAAATTCATCCATCGAAAAGCGCTACGATACAAAGACCCAGCGATCAACATCCGGGTCGTACCCAACGCAGCAGGAAGACTCGACGCACATGGAACACAGATCACAGGCGGACCCCCGCCCGAACTGGAAGTAAGAATCCACAATCCAGACCCAGTCACCTCCATCACCCTGGTAGGAAGAGACCTACCCCAGAATCCCGAACTCATGCGGAAAGTCACAGCGATCATTAGAACGAATCTGGTCGCCATCTCACAGGACAGGGATAGCGCGATACTCTACCTTAGCCAGACGCAAAGCTTACGACGGCAAATATCCAGACTCCATGATATAGTCGCTAAGGACCCTCACGGTCTTGCGATTGCAGCAAGGATGGGAATGGCCCTCATCACAATCAAAGGAGTTGGCCTCGAGGAAACACCCGGACTCGTCGCGAGAATCAGCGATGCCCTTCGCTCAAGTAACATCAACATGTTCGGCGTCCTCACTATAACATCCTCTGTCCTAGTCCTAGTAGATTGGAAGGTCAGGAAACAGGCGGGTAAGTTGATCAGAAGCTCTCTGGAGAACAACTAGAATGGTGAAGAAGAGAAAGGTAGCCGTCCTCGGCGCGACCGGAATGATGGGTCAGAAATTCGTCCAGCTACTTGCCCACCACCCATGGTTCGAGGTAAGCGCAGTCGCGGCATCAGACAAGAGTGTAGGCAAAGAATACGCATCCTCGATCGGATCAAGAACAGAAGCAAATCTACCCAATCAGGTAGGAGAACTCGTACTAACAGAACCCAAGCCACATGCACTAGACGACCCCGACATAGCCTTCTCAGCTCTGCCCGCTGAAGTCGCAGGACCAGTAGAGGAGGATTTCGCCAAAGCGGGAATGCCAGTATTCTCCAACGCCTCGTCGCATAGAATGGACACGTACGTCCCGCTACTGAACCCGGAAGTAAACCCTGAGCATGCTGAGATGGTGGAAGAGCAGAAGAGACGGATGAAGACAGACGGTTTCATCGTCTCCAACCCGAACTGTACAACCGCCATCCTAACGCTCTCTCTCAAACCCCTCCAAGACAAGTTCGGTCTCGAAACCGTAGTCGTATCATCAATGCAAGCCGTGTCAGGCGCGGGCTACCCTGGAATTGCATCGCTGGACATCATGCAGAACGTCATCCCCTTCATCCGAAACGAAGAGGAAAAAGTCGAACATGAAACCAACAAGATACTCGGGACACTATTGAAACCCGCAGGGATAATTGTCTCGGCGAGCTGCAACAGAGTCCCAACACTCCAAGGACACATGGAAGCAGTCTTCGCCAAAACGCGATCATCAGCAACACCCAACGAGATCATAAGAACGATGAGGGAGTTCAAGGGAGCTCCCCAACAACTCAAACTCCCCTCAGCACCCGAACACCCGGTTATCGTCCGGGACGAAGAGAATCGTCCCCAGACAAGACTCGACGTAGATGAGGGAAACGGAATGACAGTAACAGTCGGACGAGTCCGCCGAGACCCCGCGTTGAACGGCGTCAAGTACATGGCCCTAGGCCATAACCTGATCCGCGGTGGAGCAGGATGCTCCATCCTCAACGCCGAACTCTTCCTGGCAAAGAAACTCATCAAGTGATCCAAGAAAAATGGAAACTGGAAAAACCCGCAGACTCAGACGAATATTCCAAAAAGACGGCAAGACCGTCATCATACCGATGGACCATGGAGTATCCGTCGGACCAATCGAAGGACTCACAGACATGCAAGCGACGATAGAAAACGTAGCCAAGGGAGGAGCGGACGCGGTGCTCGTCCACGCCGGCATCGCCAAGACAGTTGACAACCAAGGAATGGGCCTCATACTCCATCTCTCAGGCGCCACACGTCTAACCCGCGAGCCGAACTGGAAAACGCAACTATCCACAGTCAACTTAGCAGCCCGTCTGGGCGCGGACGCGGTATCTGTTCACATCAATGTAGGATCCGAACACGAACAAGACATGCTCGACGCGTTCTCGCGAATACTCGACCAAAGCGACAATCTCGGCTTACCAGTCCTCGCTATGATGTATCCGAGAGGACCCGGAATCCAGAACGAGCACGCTTACGAAGTCGTCAGCCATGCAGCACGACTCGGGTACGAGCTAGGAGCAGATATCGTCAAGACGAACTATACGGGAGATGCTGAAAGCTTCCGAAACGTCATCAAGAGCGTCAAAGCACCGGTGGTCGTAGCCGGCGGGCCCAAAGCAGGCAGCGAATCCGAAGCTCTCCAGCTCGTCTCAGACTCTATCAAGGCAGGAGCTGCTGGAATATCGATTGGGCGAAACGTGTTCCAACACCGCCAGCCAACTCTGATGACCAGAGCACTTGTCGAGATAGTCCACAATGGAAGCAGCCCCACGCAAGCGTTGTCCATCCTAGGTGAAAGAAGTGAAAGAATTCTGGCTAGAGCCTAACCCCGAACTATCCGCGGAAACCATCCGCAAGATCGTCGACGAAGCGAAACCACACACCATCCTCACCGACATCAAGCTTCCAGGAATCACCTCGAAAATTGCATCACGACTGCAAGGGATGGACATTCTCGTCACGTCAAGGTTTGACCACGTATCGAGTGCCAAGAGAAACAAGACGCCTGTAGCGCTTGAGGTTACAATCGGTGACCAAAAGGATCTGGAAAGAATATCGCAGGCGCTGGAACTGGGTCCTGATTATCTCCTGATTAGCTGTCCCAACTGGAAGATCATACCGCTCGAAAACCTGATCGCTGAAGCGAAAGGACGTTCGAAGCTTCTTGCCAGAACCAGAAGCCTTGACGAAAGCAGGGTAGCCCTCTCGACTCTCGAGCTTGGGGCTGATGGAATAGCCCTTGCTTCCGATGACACATCTGAGATTCTCAAGACCCGAGACTTGATACTTGAAGAATCGGAAGACATATCGCTCTCAACGGCTCAGGTCACAAGCGTCAAGCCCATTGGTACGGGAGCTAGAGTCTGCGTAGACACGACTGAGATCCTTGAAGCCGGCGAGGGACTGTTGACTGGATCTTCGTCCCAGGCACTCTTCCTAGTGGAAGGTGAGGTGCATTCTAATCCTCACGTGAACTCGCGGCCGTTCAGGGTAAATGCTGGCCCAGTTTCATCATACGTTCTGACGGCGAATGGAAGAACGCGGTATCTCTCCGAATTATTGGCGGGGCAAACCGTACTCCTGATTGATAGGAGTGGCCGATCACGGAGTGTCGATGTAGCGAGAGTCAAGATAGAGCGTCGTCCAATGATCCTCGTTGAGGCGAGTATCGGAACCCGAAAGCTAACGACGATAGTTCAGAATGCTGAAACTGTCCGGCTGGTCACCAGAGACGGGTCCAAACCAGTTTCAGAAATCAAGCCTGGCGACCGGGTGTTGGTCCGGTTCGAAGAGGGCGGGCGACACTTTGGAACAAAAGTAGCCCACGAGATGGTCATCGAAAGGTGAACCCCAAAATCTGCGTCTCCATATCCTCAACCGACACCCCTGAATTATTGGGAAGAGCGCAGCGAGCCGAGAGACTCTCCGCCGATCTCGTGGAGGTTCGTTTGGACAGGCTGCGCAGTTACCACGGACTCACAAAGATTGCCCGCGCGGTAGAACGGCCGATCATCGCGACCAACCGGTCCCTGTCCGAGAAGGGGTCCTTCGACAGATCCGAAGCCGAGCGTCTAAGAATATTGATGGAAGCAGTGGAGGGAGGATTCCAATACGTGGACCTAGAGCTCACGACCGCCAAGCTCGACCGCGTCATCAAGACGTTTAGAGAGAAAGGTGCCAAGATCATCCTATCTCACCACGATCACTTCAGAACCCCTGATCCAGCGAAACTCGCCTCAACCCTCCTTCAGCTCCAGAAGTTCAAACCGGACGTCTGCAAGATCGTCACAACAGCTCAGATTCCAGAAGACAATCTCACCGTCCTCAGTCTATTGAAGGCAAACCATCAGAACTCACCCCTCGTCAGTTTTGCAATGGGACAGGCAGGAGTCTGGTCAAGACTACTCGCCCCGTTCTACGGAGCTCACTTCACCTACGCCTCACTGGAGAGAGGGCAAGAAACGGCACCGGGGCAGTCGACCATCGCCGAACTCCGCAGAATCTACGAGATGCTAGGAGTGGAATAACAGTCCATGATCAAAGGCGACACCAAAGTCCACTCTCTTTACGGATCGCCAGTAGCCCACAGCCTAAGCCCTGTTATCTTCAACACGACCTTCCAGAAACTATCACTCAACAGAGCCTACGTCCCGTTCAAAGTCAGTAGGGACAACCTGAAACAAGCTGTAGGGGCATCCCGTACGCTAGGGTTTGACGGCTTCAACGTCACAATGCCCCACAAGACCGCTATCCTTGAAATGCTGGATCGGCTTGACAAGAACGCGGAGAAGAGCGGAGCAGTTAACACAGTTGCCACAACCAAGAGTGGACTCGTAGGATACAACACCGACGGAGAGGGAGCGGTCAGAGCCCTAAAATCCTATGGTTTTGAACCCAACAACAAGCGGATACTAGTGCTCGGGGCAGGAGGAGCAGCTCAGGCCCTAGTCCATCGCTTTTCCAGCGAAAACAACACTGTTAGGATTCTGAACAGAACTCTGGGTAACGCCCGACAAGTAGCGGACAAAGCAACAGGTCCCGGCAGAGTTTCGTACGGCCAGCTTGCCAAGAGTAGCTTAGAGAAAGGCACGGAGGATGCGGATCTTCTCGTCAACGCGACTTCGGTACGGACATCGACTCTCATATCCCGGCTCAAGATCCCAGTCAACAGACTGAAAGATACAGGCTGGGTCTTCGACCTCGCATATGACAAGCCTACCGAACCTGTTCCGATAGGACGCGGGACAATAAGCCCACTGGAGATGCTGGTCCACCTAGCAGCATTATCTTACGAGATCTGGCTAAACGAGACGGCTCCCTTCGATCTCATGCGCTACTCCCTTGCGGATTATCTAGGGAAAGATTGGAGATGAAAGGGACCGGCCAGGCTCTCTCGCATGGAGCCATCAGCATTCTAAACGCGTTTCCAACAGGCAAGGGAGGCGCTCTGGGAGTGGACCTTTGGACCCGAGCCAAGGTTACCCTAAAAGAAGGACCTGGCCAGACTTCCGGATTCATCTCCTCTGATCCACTTGAATCCAACAATCTCATAGTCGCGGTGGTCAGGAAGACCCTCGAACATTATGGGTATGAGCGGAAGTTCCACGGGAAGGTGACCACTTCGTCAAACATCCCAACAGCTGTAGGGCTCAAGAGCAGCAGCGCGGCAGCCAACGCAGTAGCCTTGGCCACCGTATCCGCCCTTGGTGAACAGCAGGATGATGACAGGCTGGTTGCCATTGGGGTAGAGGCATCCGTCGAATCCGGGGTAAGCCTCACTGGCGCCTATGACGATTCATTCGCATCTTATCACGGCGGTGCTGTTCTGACTGATAACGATCGGAAGAAGGCAGAAAGAATTCTCACGGTCCCACAGGACATCAGAATCCTCATACTTGTTCCACCACGAAAGACCCAAACAGGCCAGCTAGACCGGACAAGATTTTCCCCCATTCGGCGGATTTCAGAACTTGCATACAGCGAAGCTAGCAATGGCCATCTTTGGGACGCGATTACGCTTAACGGCCTTGCTGTCGCATCTATTCTCGGAGAAGACCCTCGCCCAGCACTTTCAGCGATTGAAGCAGGGGCATTTGGAGCGGGACTCTCGGGTAAGGGACCGGCAGTCGCGGCCGTGGTCGACGAGCATAGCTTGAAACCTGCGCGGCATGCGTTCGAGAAATTCGATGGACGCATAATCGAGACAAATCCCAACTTCACGAAAGCGCTGATTGAGACTTGAAAGTCAACATCAAAGGTCCACAAACGCTGCACGGCGAAGTGAAGGCTCCCCGCTCGAAGGCTTACACACACAGAGCACTCCTAGCCTCCCTGCTATCCCCCGGTAAATCAGTGATTCAAGGAGCGTTGCATTGTGATGACACCCAGCGAACCCTTGAGGGGATTCAATCGTTGGGAGCGAAAGTCCAAGTTAAGAAAACCCGCACAATCTCCAGCGGAATCAGGAGACCGACAACCTCGAACAGATCTATTGACTGCGGTGAGTCGGGAGCCACCCTTAGGTTCCTCACCGCGATATCCTCGACATCCCTAAAGACAATAAGACTAAGTTGTAGCCGAAGACTTGCCAACAGACCGCTAGAACCGCTCGTGAAGGCTATCAACTCCCTCGGAGCCTCTGCCCACGCGATCTCCGACGCGCGTGGACTTGAGGTACTGGTTAAGGGGCCTCTCAGAGGAGGAGAAGTCACACTTCGGGGCGATATCAGTTCCCAGTTCATCTCAGGACTCCTCTTCGCAGCACCCCTAGCAATACGAGACGTCACGATCAAAGCGGAGGGCGCATTGGAATCGCGCCCCTACGTGAAAATGTCCATTGATGTGCTGAAAAAACATGGAATCTCGATCGAAGAATCAAATGGGAAGTTCAGGGTTCCGGCACCGCAAGAGTTCGTCCCTGCCTCTCATAAGGTTCCAGGAGATTTTTCGTCCGCGGCCTTCCTCATCGCCGCGACAGGAACTGTGGGAGACGAGATCACGATTTCTGGCCTCGGCCCCTACGAGTTCGAGCCTGACTCTGCGATCTTGAAACTAGCGCCTGAAATCGGGCTCGAAGTCCAACAGAATGGAAATTCTCTAACAATCGCGAAGAGAGAGCTAGATGGATTCCAATTCGACGCGAGCAACAACCCGGATCTTGTTCCTCCCCTTGAAACGATTGGATGCTTCGCGGACGGCTCATCAGAAATCCGGGGAGTAAAAAGGCTAGTCTACAAAGAGTCAAACCGGTTGCAAACTCTCCCGACTGAGCTGGCGAAGATGGGCGCCAAGATTCATGCCGAAGACGACATGATCAAGATTGAAGGGAGCAGAGAGTTGGTTGGGCGTGCGCTCGACTCACACGATGATCATAGAGTTGCGATGGCATGCGCAGCTGCTTCTCTAGGTGCTAGGGGAGAGTCAATAATACACAATTCGGAGGCAGTTTCGAAATCTTACCCGAAATTCTTCCAAGACCTAGCAAGATTGGGGGTACAGCTTAGTGTGGAGTAATTCCATCGGCAAAGCCTTCGTTGTTACCTGCTTCGGAGAGAGCCATGGCCCGGGAGTAGGCGTTACTGTTGACGGTTGCCCGGCCGGACTCTCGTTGACGCTCGATGATATTCAACAGGCATTGGACTTGCGGATCCCGCCAGAGAAAGAGGTTGTTTCTGCGCGACGGGAGCCTGATGCTGTAGAACTATTCTCCGGATTATTCCAGGACCATACGACGGGGGCGCCGGTGACCTTGCATATCAGAAACAAGGACGTGAAATCCTCTGACTATGAGCCTCTGAAGGACGTCGTTCGGCCTGGACACGGGGATTATCCGGCGAAGGTGAAGTATGGCGGTTTCAGCGACTATCGAGGGGGCGGAAGGCTGTCAGGACGAATGACCGCAGCGTTCGTTGCCGCGGGAGCGATTGCCCAGAAACTTCTCTCCACGTTCGGAGTGGAGGTCCTCGCCTACACCCAGTCTATCGACGGAGTTCGATTGGATAACCCTCCCGGTAATGAAGCGGTCAAGAAAGTCACCTACGAGAACTCGATGAGATGCCCGGATCCGGTTATCGCGAAGAAAATGCGGCAAGCAGTGATAAACGCAAAGGCCGATGGGGACAGCATCGGAGGAATCGTCGAATGTACAGCGCTAAACCTTCCGGTGGGCGTTGGTGAGCCACTCTTTGACGCCATCGACTCGGAGCTCGCCAAGATACTTTTCGGAATCCCCGCGGTCAAGGGAGTTGAATTTGGAGCCGGGTTCCACGCAAGTCGTCTGAAGGGGTCCGAAAACAACGACCAGTACGTCATCAAAGAGGGAAAAGTTGTCACGCTAACCAATAATTCTGGAGGAGTGCTGGGGGGAATGTCGACAGGAATGCCGCTGCTGCTCAGAGTTGCGTTCAAGCCACCCTCCTCAATTGCGAAGGAGCAAAAGACCGTGAACGTTTCTGAAATGGAGGAGACTAAGCTTGGGGTCAAAGGACGACACGACCCATGCGTAGTCCCCAAGGCCGTCCCCGTCGTCCAAGGAATGGTGTCGATTGGACTGACGGATTTGATGATCCGCGGCGGAATGATTCCTCGAG
Organism: Candidatus Bathyarchaeota archaeon; assembly: GCA_005884605.1. Next base: position 16,399 of record VBBE01000022.1, on the reverse strand, counting down.
TCCTGAAGAGCTAACTCTCAATGGACGATGTTGCTAGGATTCGGGACAGGATAGACGAGCTAGACCAAGAGATAGTCAGGCTTCTTAAGAACAGGTATGAGAACGCTAGGCTCCTTGGACGTATCAAGCAGCAGAGACATCTCGATTATCGCGACCCCGAGCGAGAGAAAATCATCCTCCGAAAGATAGAACGCGCAGCTACATCACTGGACCTCGACCCGAACCTCATACGGCCAATATTCGACCAGATTTTTGCCCTGAGTGTGGAGGCCCAGCGAGACCACTCTGAAAAGTCTGCGAAGAGACTTGACCAAGCAAAAATCCTAGTCGTGGGCGGAACCGGCGGGATGGGACGTTTCTTCGCAAGGTTCGCCAGCCTCCAAGGGGCGAGAGTCAAGCTAGCGGGCCGAGAGATCAATAAGACTCGGACAGCTGCCAAGGAGATGGAGGTCGAACCAGGAACAATCCTGGACGCAGCCTCCTCGGACATAGTAATCCTAGCCGTGCCGATGGAGGAAACCGTCAGAGTTGCCACCGAAACAGCGTCTCTGATGACTACCGGCAGCCTGCTTGCTGACCTCTCCTCAGTCAAGACTGGGATATCGGAAAGGATCGCTGAAAAAATCCCGAAAGGACTGGAGTACGTGAGTTTGCACCCTCTCTTTGGACCGAACACAGATCGTCTTCACGGTCAAACCATCGTTGCCGTGTCCTACCGGTCTGGCCAGAAGTGGTCTAAACTAGCTCGTGCACTCCAGGGTGGCGGATCGAAGCTCATTACAATGTCAGCGGCTCGACATGACAAGGCCATGGCCTACGTGCAAGGTCTCCATCATTTTGCCCTGATTTCTCTCGGACTAGGCCTCGACGGGATGGGAGGAGAGCCTAGGACTCAAGCTCTTCGAGACACTGAAGGCAGGATCGTCAGCTTGCTTGACAGCTGGGACACGATTGTCGGAATCCAACAGCTGAACCCGTTCCTCCCTCCTGTCAGACAGAAATTTGTTGAAGTTGCAACCAATCTTGCCCAGATTCGATCAAAGCAGTCGAGTGGCGTGAAGAAAAGACTTGCATGTAATGTACAGAAGTGGACACGCAAGCTATAAAAGCGACATGCCGGCAAGGAGGTAAAGGCGATATCCATGGGGTATAGTCTTTGGACAGCAGCTGACAACACGCCCTACCAGGCTGAACTACCTTCGTCTAGAAACTAGAAAGCAGCCAATCGACGTCTTCGCATCCATCAGAAACAGGTCCAAAACATGCTTCATCCTTGAGTCAGTTGAGGGACCTCGCCGCCTAACCAGGTACACGTTCCTAGGATTTGACCCCCAGAAGATCATTCGAGCTTCTAAGAACCAGGCTGAGATCCTCGATCGGCAGAGATCGGAAAGACGGATCGAGAAATGTCAAGACCCTTTAACCCTCCTAGCCAATCTCCACAGCCCGGTCAAAGAACGAAACCCAGGCGAAAGATACGCTGGGGGCTTAGTCGGATACGCGTCCTATGACCTTGTGCGCTTCTTTGAAAGAATCCCTAGATTAGGAAACAAAGGCAACGGGTTTCCCAATGTAGAATTCGGACTCTTCGAGGACGGGATCGTTTTCGACCATGTCAGCGGCAAAACACACTACTTCTACCGAGAGGAAAACAGGATCGAAAAAGCGAAGGAATTGCTGGGAGATTCTGCCGGCAGCGATCAGGTTAGTTTCGGCAAGCCGAAGTCGAATGTAAGCCAAGAGGATTTCTGCGAACGAGTCGGAGAGGCCAAAGACTACATTGAATCCGGAGATATCTTCCAGGTAGTTCTGTCGAAGAGATTCAAGATTCCGTTCAAGGGCTCTCTCCTTCGGTTCTACCAGGCGCTGAGGAGGATCAACCCGTCTCCCTACATGTACTACCTCAAGTTTGGCGACAGGGAAATCGTCGGGTCTAGCCCGGAGATGCTGGCTCGGAAGATCGGGCGCAACGTGGAGAGCTTCCCCATCGCTGGAACGCGGCCATTCACTGGGGATAATGCCCGAAACAAAGCGCTGGCAGCCGAACTGCTTCAGGACGAGAAGGAACGAGCCGAACATGTGATGCTAGTGGATCTAGCACGGAACGACCTTGGTAGAGTCTGCGAGTATGGAACGGTTAAGGTTCCCGAGTTGATGAGGGTTCAGGGCTACAGCCATGTCCAACACATTGTTTCGAAAGTCACTGGACAACTGACAAGGAACGCAACTAGTTTCGATTTGTTCAAAGCTGTCTTTCCTGCCGGCACAGTTTCTGGAGCCCCCAAGGTTCGCGCAATGGAGATCATCGAGGAACTAGAAACGACTGCGAGGGGTCCTTACGCAGGAGCTGTCGGCTACTTCTCGGCTAATGGAAGTGCTGATTTTGCGATAACAATCAGGACCCTTTGCGCCCAAGACGGCTATTGCTATCTCCAGTCGGGAGCGGGAATAGTTGCCGATTCGGTCCCTGACCGGGAATGGATCGAGTCGGAGAGAAAGACAGCCGCACTGTTCACGGCTATGGATCAGGCCCAGGAGGAAGACCGATGAAAGTTCTGATCCTCGACAATTACGACAGCTTCGTCTACAACTTGGCCCAGTATGTGGGTGAAATCGCCGACAAGGTTGTCGTGAAACGGAATGATGAGATAGATATCGGAGGGGTCAAGGAACTCTCACCTGACAGAATCGTAATCTCTCCGGGTCCCGGCACCCCCAGCAATGCCCGGTATTTCGGAATGTGCACGGACATCCTCCGAGAAGTGAGCCACGAAACCCCAACACTGGGCGTATGCTTGGGACATCAAGGGATTGTTCACGCGTTCGGCGGCAGAATAGTTCGAGCGAAGAGACTGCGTCATGGCAAGACCAGCCCGATCAGACACGATCGAAAGGGGGTTCTTCGTGGAGTAAAGAGTCCTTTCGAGGCTACGAGATACCATTCGCTTGTCGCGGAAAGAAAGAGCCTGCCGAAAAGCCTCGAAGTGAGCGCCCAGTCTATCGATGACAACGAGATAATGGGGGTTCGACATCGAGAATTTCCAATCGAAGGCGTCCAGTTCCATCCAGAATCCATCCTTACGGTGCCGGGGCGTCGGATCATCGAGAACTTCTTGGAGGGCTAACTCGGATGATCAGAGAATGCATCCCGCTTCTTCTCGAGAACCACGAGTTGACGCCCGACCAAGCGAAGACTACCATGAAAGAAATCATGTCTGGAGAGGCGACGTCGTCGCAGATCGCAGCTTTCCTGATAGGATTGAAAAAGAAGCGAGAGACGGCTGACGAAGTCACCGCCCTAGCACAGGTAATGCGGGAATTCAGTCGGAGAATCCACCCGAAAATAAACGGTTACCTGTTGGATACTTGTGGGACTGGCGGCGATAGAAGGAAAACGTTCAATGTCAGCACCACCGCTGCCTTCGTAATCGCGGCCGCTGGGGTTCCAGTCGCAAAACATGGCAATCGATCGTTCACAAGCAAGTGCGGAAGCGCGGACGTTCTCGAACAGTTGGGTCTGAACCTGAACATGGAACCGGAGTTGATCGAGAGAGCGATCGAAGAGATTGGAATCGGGTTCATGTTCGCGCCCAATTTCCATCCGGCGATGAAGAGCGTAGCCTCGGTGAGACGCGAGATAGGCGTGCGGACCGTATTCAACATCCTCGGCCCTCTAACGAACCCTGCAGGGGCCAATGCCCAGCTGATCGGAGTCTACGACAGTGAGCTTCTAGAGCCGATGTGCCTCGCAGCGCAAAACTTGGGAGCGAAATCCGTGATGACTGTCTATGGGCTCGACGGAGTCGATGAGATCTCCATGACGGGTAAAACGATCATTGTGAAGCGTCAAAACGGACGAGTATTCAGGGACGAGGTGGAGCCGGAAGATCTGGGCTTTAAGAGAAGCACAGCTGAGGAGGTTTCTGGCTCGGACCCGGAGGAGAACGCACGACTTACGGCCAAGATCTTATCCGGGCATCTAGGACACGATGATCCCCGCCTTCAAATGGTCTTGGTGAACGCGGCGGCAGGACTCGTCCTTTGTGACGAAGTGGAGACGTTCAGAGAGGGAGTCGAGATAGCTTCCAAAGTTGTGCATGATGGAAAGCCGTTCCAAACATTGTATCAGCTTGTAGAGTTCTCGGGCGGAGACATTCACCGACTCAAGAACCTGGCTTGACATTCTTGGCAGACCACTTAGCCGAGCTCGCCGCAAAGGCCAGGGCTAGGGTCAAACGAGGATACTATGACACCAGTGGAAGCGTAAACGCATCTCGAAGAAGCCTAGTCAAAACGATCCAAGAAAACAGAAAGACCCCGATCATAACGGAGATAAAATACGCTTCTCCTTCCGCCGGAAAGATCAGGGAACCTGGAAACCCACTCTTGATTGCAAAAGCAATGTTAAGCGGCGGAGCGTGTGCGCTCTCGGTCCTTACGGACCCCGAAAACTTTGATGGCAATTTAGACACCCTGGTTACAATCAGTAAGGAAGTACATGTGCCGACAATAATGAAAGACATCGTAGTGTCGCCGAAGCAACTCCAGGCTGGACGGAATGCAGGAGCCAGTGCCGTGGTCTTGATTTCCGAAATCTTCAGCAGAAGATTGTCCAATGTTGGGCTTGACACTATGATTCTTGAGGCTAATCGGCTTGGACTGGAAGTCTTAGTGGAGGCGAACAGCGCTAGCGAGTTTGACAGCCTGCGGAGATTCAGACCTGACCTCTACGGTATCAACAACCGCAATCTGTCTACCTTCCAGTTGGACCTCTCGACTACAGAGAATATCCTTGCAGAGAATGTTGACATGGATAGGCCGGTCGTTTCTGAGAGCGGGATAAAATCTCCACGTGATATTAGACGACTCAAGGCCGCAGGCGCGGAGGCTTTTCTTGTGGGTACATCGATAATGAAATCGTCGGACATGGAGGGGAAGGTAAGGAAGCTGGTTAACGCTTGAAGCAACACGCCGAACCAAGGACACGTTCGAAGCCGGGCAAGTTCGGAAAATACGGCGGGCAGTATGTCCCTGAGACTTTGATGGAGCCTCTGAGAGCACTTGAGGAAGCGTACAACCGGTTCTCGCACGACCCCTCCTTCAAGAAACAGTTGGCGCGCTGGTTGGACACTTTCGCTGGAAGACCAACACCGCTCTATCTTGCTGCCAATCTGACTCGCCATGTTGGAGGGGCTAGAGTCTACCTGAAGAGAGAGGACCTCCTGCATGGCGGTGCCCACAAGATCAACAATACTCTCGGCCAGGCTCTCCTTGCCAAGAAAATGGGGAAACGGAGGATCATTGCTGAAACAGGGGCAGGACAACATGGTGTTGCTACGGCTATGGCGTGCGCGGCTCTGGGATTGCGCGCAGAGGTCTACATGGGGAGCGAGGACATGGACCGTCAGAGATTGAACGTGTACCGGATGAAAATGCTAGGCGCCAAGGTGCATCCTGTTGAGTCCGGATCCAAGACCCTGAAGGATGCAATCAATGAAGCGTTGAGGGACTGGGTTACAAACCTTCAGGATACGTACTATCTTCTGGGGTCGGTTGTGGGCCCACATCCTTACCCGACGATGGTCCGGGACTTTCAGAGCGTGATCGGAAAAGAGGCGCGGAAGCAGATCCTACAAACAGACGGTAAGCTCCCGAAGGCTGTTGTTGCATGCGTCGGTGGGGGGAGCAACTCGATCGGAATCTTCCATTCGTTCTTGCACGATCTGGAGGTCGACCTTTACGGAGTCGAGGCAGGCGGGGAAAGTTTGTCGCCGGGACAAAACGCGGCACCGTTGGTTGCCGGACGCGAAGGCGTCCTGCATGGCATGATGACCTATGTTCTGCAGGACGAAGCGGGACAAGTGCAGACGACCTGGAGTATTTCAGCCGGGCTGGACTATCCTGGGGTTGGGCCCGAACACGCCTTCCTGATGAATGCGGGGCGAGCCAAGTACGTTACAGTGTCCGATGAAGAGGCTCTGGACGCTTTCAAGAATCTCTCACGACTGGAGGGGATCATGCCTGCCTTGGAATCGGCCCACGCTATCAGTCACGCGATGAAGTTGTCGAAGAGGCTCGGGACAAAGGATTCGATCATCGTCAACCTTTCAGGCAGAGGCGACAAGGATGTGGAGATAATTGCCAAGCACATCCCACAGTGATGATAGGATAGAAGCGAAGTTCCGAGAACTCCATAGCCACGGAGAGGGAGCGTTGATCGCCTACCTGACAGGCGGCGACCCGGACCCGAAAGCATTCTTGGCCAATTGTACGGCGCTGATAGAGGGCGGAGCAGACATTGTTGAAGTCGGAATTCCATTCTCAGATCCAATAGCCGACGGACCAGTAATACAGGCCTCTAGCATGCGCGCCTTGTCCCAAGGAACCACCCCAACCGGAGTCTTGGATCTTATCGGAGAACTCTCTTCGCAATTTCCAGTCCCGTTTGTCGTTTTGAGTTACTATAATCCCATTCTCTCGATGGGCTTGGAACGCTTCCTGAAGAAAGCCCGTGAAAGCGGTGTTGATGGGATCGTCGTCCCGGATTTGCCTGTTGAAGAGAGCGACGAGTTCAGGAACATGGCTCTGAAACACAACGTCGATAACATCTACCTAGCGGCACCAAACACTTCTCGGACTAGATTGCGAACCATTCTCGACAAGTCGAAGGGTTTCCTCTATCTCGTCTCACTCTACGGTGTTACTGGTCCTCGGGACTTGCTCAGCCCACAAGCGCTCGAAGCTGTCAAGAAGGTCAAGTCCTTGGCAAGGGGAAAGGTTCCCGTTTCTGCGGGATTTGGCGTCTCTCAACCTGAGCACGTGTCTGCCATCATCAGGTCGGGAGCTGATGGAGCGATAGTCGGAAGCGCCCTGGTCAACATAGTTTCTCAGCATCTCGAGAGTCCAAACGAAGCTCCTGATCATCTCAAGAGTACCGTAGCAAAGCTCAAAGCATCAACGAGGAAATGTTGAGGGGGATGTCTCAGGTTTGAGCGAACAAGTCACCGGTCAGCTCAGCATTAATTACTCGGGGTTTGAAAGGCGACCTCCATTGCGTTATCATCTTCACCACAGAGAGAATTATCGTAGCGTTCAGAGCATGCTTTTTCAGATCGCGAGCGGTATGGGAGGAGCCGGGGGAGCAATAGGCGCTGTTGCAGGTCAGGATGCTATGACGCCAAGATATCAAGGGCAAGCTCGATCAGCTTTCGCCGGAGGACGTATTGAGTGCAAACAAGAAGAACTTCCAAGTGCCTTACACGGGCGTCACAAAGATCCAGGTTGGCAAGAAGCTTGGGACGTCAAGACTCTACATTCAGACGCCCAGTGAAACCTACAAGTTCAAGTTCCAGTTCATCAAGCTCGAACAGTTGAAAGCTCGATTCGAAGTTTTCTACCATCTTCTGTTCTAATTGAGAGTGGCCAACTGGACTGAATGGTCCATCGGTCAGCCACTTCTTCGCACACCGCCTACAATAATCTGAAATCTTCTTTGACAGTTGTAAGCACGATATGGGTGTTCGTTCGTTCCACGAAAGGCATGGCTAGAAGTGCTTTGGTGAACTTGCTCAGGTCGTCTCGGCTCTTGAATTTCGCGATGACCATCGCATCGGTGAGTCCTGTAACATCGTATACGGCTAGCACCTGAGGCATCTTAGCGACCTCCTTCTCCAGCTCGAGGAGCTTGCCCTTGGCGACGCTTACCTCCGTGATGGCCGTGAGCTGGAAGCCGATCTTGTCATGGTCGAACATGGCAGAGTATCCGCGTATGATTCCTGCCTTCTCCAGTTTCGCGGTTCTAGATTGAACGGTGGTTGTAGAGACGCCTAGCTTGTGTGCTAGCTCCCTGTAGGAGAGGCGAGCGTCGATGAGATACCAGTGAAGAATCTTCTTATCGAGATCGTCAAGAGCAATATCCTCGACCTTTAACTCGTCTTTCGTGCTTGTCATGCTTTGACCTGTTCCAAACGGGTCCGCAGTAGTTCGGTGACTTGTCGAGGGTCGGCTCGTCCCCTCACCTCGCCCATCACCAAGTTTATCATTCGTCCGAGAGCTTTGGATCCGTTTTCTTGAACCAGGGTCTGATTCGATTCAACAACTTTGCTGATGATATTCTCTAGGTCCGACTTGGTCAGCATTCGGAGGTTCAACATTTCCACCGCTTCTCCGGCGGCTCCATCCGGATGGAATGCAAGCCATCTAAGAACGTCCAGAACAGACTCTTTCGCGGTTTCACCCTTGGAGACTAGGTCGAACGCTTGTTTGAGCTGGTCTTCCCGCACGTTCTCCACGGGCACTTGTTCCCTTTGCAGGCTTCTCAGAGATTCTGTAAGGATTGTTGCGATGAAGCTGGGTGCGACGCTTTTTTGTCTAGCAACAATTTCCTCGAAAATGGGAAGATAATCAGAGTCCACGAGCTGAGTGGCCAGCTTGGGGCTCAGACTATGCTTTGTCTCCAGCTCTTTCGCGAGCTCTTCCGGCATCCGGGGAAGGTTCTCCCAGAGTAGTTCAAGTCGGTCCTGGCCGATTTGAACGGGTGGGACATCGGTCTCTGGATACATTCTCGCAGCTCCAGGCCTCGGGCGCAGATAGACAGTGGTCCCGTCAGGGTTTGCTGCCCTTGTTTCTTCTGGAACTCGTTCCATGGCCTCCCGAGCACGTTCTACAACTGCCTTCAAGCCGTCTCTAGCATTGTCTAGATTGTCTGCTACGATAACGAACCCATCATGTTCTCCACATCCGAGGGACTTCGCGACTTCTTCTACGTGACTTGAATCGATTCCATGTGCAGGAAGCTCGTCTGAATGAAAAATTCCTCCGACCTTACCCCAGAAGACGGCGCGTTTTGCCATCTCGGTTCCGAGCCGGACATTGGGGATGAGTTCGCGTTTGAGAAGTCCCTTGAAACTTGAAAGTTTGACTGCTAGCGCTACTCCTCCTTGATTGAGAGTGGATTGGACGATCTTCGACTGGGAACCCGAGAGAATCGTCGTGACGTCAACGAACTCCTCTTTGATATCTGAAGCCTTGACTTCCCTCTGCCGGAGTTCATCTCTGACCTCGAGAAGCCCGAGCTGTCTTTGAACTTCGTAGCTTACAGCCTTGGAAACGATTTCGAGCTCTTGGACTCCTTTGATCTCGATGAGGGCGCCGTTCTTGATCGATACGTTGAGGTCCTGTCGAATACTTCCTAGACCTCGTTTTACTTTCTTGGTAGCTCGGAGAATACGGCCTATGGCGAAGGCAACTTTTCCGGCTTGTTCTGGGTCGTGGATTATTGGTCCAGTTGAGACTTCTATCAGTGGAACCCCCAGCCGATCGAGGCGGAAGACTACTGATGTCTTTGTGTCGCCTGTTTTTCGCCCTGCGTCCTCTTCGAGGGTTACTTGTTCTATTGGTACTTCTACTTCGTCCACTGTTATGGACCCGTTGAGCGCGACGACAGCCGTTCGCTGGAATCCTGTTGTATTGGACCCATCGATGACCACCTTTCGCATAACATGAATCTCGTCCATCGGCTTTGCGTGTAGAAGCATACTCATGGTAAGGGCGACATCCACTGCTTCCGCGTTCAAGGGGCGGGGAGGTTCCTCGTCCAGTTCCACGAGGCAGGTGGTTTCCGGGTCCGCCTCGTAGGTGATGGTTTTGCCCTTGTGGAACTCAAAGAGGGCGGCTGGATCAATTTGGCCTAGCTCGCTTTGTGTGGGCCTAAGTCTTCGTTCGAAGGAGACTGTGGGTGGCTTTGTTGATAGAATGGTTGGACAGTCGCAGAAGAGCTTGTGCCCGGTGTCGAGCTGTCGGTGTATCTCGACGCCGACCTTGAGGCCGACGGCTCGATAATCTATGGACGACTAGGAAGCCTCCACCAATGTCCTCGAAGTCATTTCGCCCGCTATCGGGTGAAGCATCATCTCTCGAATCTTATCTGCTGATTTGGTCTGGGCTGCAACCCACATCAACTTGACAACTGCCGTTTCAGCGAGCATGTCTTCAAGGGGAGTGACTCCCAAGTTGAGTAGGTCGCGTCCGGTGTTGTAGACGTTCATGTCGACGCGTCCCCATATCGTCTGGGAAGTCATGAAGATTGGAAGATCTTGCTTCAGCGCTTTCTTCAGGGAATCGAATAAGTGTCTGGAAACGTGTCCTAGCCCGGTTCCTTCGACGACTATTCCGCGGGTTCCCGCAGATACGGCTGAGTCAGTTATGCCGGTGTTGAACCCTGGATAGAACTTGATTAGGTATGCATGTTGGTCAAAGCGAGATTTCAAGGCCAGCTTCCGGGACTTGTCTCTCTTCGGGATTCCGTTCGTCATTTCGATATGGCCGGTCTTCAAATCGTAACTTGCGATAGGAGTGGAATTGATGGACTTGAATGCGTCTCGACGACTCGTATGACACTTTCGAACCCTAGTGCCTCGATGAGCAAGGATGATATGGTCGGAAAGGTCTTGGTGCATAGCAACGCCAACAAGGGCCATGTCGGCTCGGGCGGCGAGGGCGACTGCTCCTGTGAGGTTGGAGGCCGCGTCTGAGCTGGGGCGGTCGGAAGATCGCTGAGCGCCTACAAGTAGGACTGGAACAGGTAGGTTTGCAAGTGCGAAACTCAAAGCTGCTGCCGTATAGTGCAAAGTGTCTGTTCCATGGCTTATCACGACCCCCTCTGCACCGTCGGCTATCTTCCTGGCGACTTCTTCCGCCATGCCTTTCCAATGAGTCGGGCCTATGTTCTCGCTGTACTCACTGAAGAGGATGTGAGCGTCTATTTCTGCGATTACTGAGAGTTCAGGGACAACGCTAGCGAGATCGGCGGCTGTGAGTGCAGGCTGCACAGCACCAGTGCGATAGTCAACCCTACTGGCGATAGTCCCGCCGGTGCTTACGATGGCAACCCTGGGTAATCCAACACGATTCGCTGGTGGAGAAGGTTTGGTGAAATGGGGTTTCTCGCCTTGCCCAACGACATCAAGTTTTTCTGTTCTGTCGAGAGAGATGCCTATGTTGTAGCCATTCTTCATCTTCAAGACTATGTGAGTTTGATCGGAATATTCCGATCGAGGAATCAGGGTCCCTTCGAACACTTCGCCCGACTTCGAGATGAGACGGATGATGCTACCGATCTTGGCCTTGGATTTCCTTAGCTGTTGCAGGACTTGCCCATGGTACCCTTCTAACTCTTGGACGGTCATTCGTGAAACACGTCTTCAGGAGCCTGAGAGTTACATATCCGGTTAAGGATTCTTACCCTAGGTTCTTTGACATGTAAGGTCCGTCGTGAGTGTAGCCAAAGCGTGAGTAATACCCCTTGGTACCGAGAGCACTAATAACGAGCATTTTCTTGCGATCGTATTGCTCGCGAGAGATTCGCTCTGCCTGCGCTAGAAGCTTTGAACCGTAGCCCTTGTGCTGGAACGCGCCCGCCAGCCTGTCTCCTACCGGAACTGTTTGCCCGAATACGTGCAATTCCCTGATGATTGCGGTGTTCTGTTCGGCGATCTCAGGTCTATGGGCTTTCTCGGTCGGTAACCTGACTCGAACATATCCAACGAGGATATCATGTTCGGAGTCTTCGAGGGACAGGAAAATGTCAGTACCTCCAGACCCTTCGTAGTCGACTCGCTCGAGCTGGACTTGTCCTACGTCTGGGGTTTCGCCGTTCCTAAGGTAGGAGATCCCAACTTCTCGGCATCGAATGCACTGACACTTCATCCCCCGACGCCTCAGCTCCTGCTGAACAAGCTGGCGTAGATTTCCGTGCTTCACGCCATCAGATATCCCATCGACCGGTATCTCTCTCTGTATCCTCATGATCCTGACCCAGCCTGGGACGAACTGTTTGACATCCGCGATTAGACGCGCGGATTCTGAAGTGGAATAGGGCTTGTACTCGCCTCTCTTCCATTCCTCGTAGAGCTGCGTTCCGGGGGTAACCAGGCATGGATAGATCTTCAACATGTCAGGTCTGAAATCCGGATCTGCAAAAATTCTCCGGAACGCCTCCAGATCCCGTTTGGCGTCACAACCAGGGAGCCCCAGCATCATATGATACCCAACCTTGATTCCGGAATCTTTCAAAATCTGCGTTGCCTCAACAACATCAGCGACCGTATGATCTCGATGAATTTTCTCGTACACATCATCGTACAGGGTCTGAACTCCAATCTCAACTCGTGTCACACCCATGGAGAGCATGTGATCAACATGCCCAACCCGCGACCAGTCAGGCCGGGTCTCAACAGTAATCCCGACGTTCCTGACCTTCGCCGATTCTGCAAGATTCTTCGCCTCGTGCAAGGAAGGTGAGTCAATGCCATTCAGTGCGTCAAGGCATCGTTTGACGAAATCCTCTTGGTAAATTCGAGGTAGAAAGGGAAAGGTCCCACCGACAAGGATCAGCTCCACCTTGTCCACTGAGTGCCCCATCGCGAGTAGCTGAGCGACTCTACTCTGAACCTGGAGGTAGGGATCATATTCATTCTCCAGGGCTCGCATTACCGCCGGCTCCTGTCCCGTGTAGGCTCTCGGAACACCAACTTCGGGCCCGCCAGGGCAGTAGGTGCATTTTCCGTGGGGACAAGCGTACGGCTTAGGCATTACAGCAACAGTGGTCACACCGCTAGCGCTGCGAACCTGTTTTCTTGTCAGTAGTGGCTTGAGCCTTACTAGTTCGGAGCTGGGGAGGCGCTGAAGAAGATCGGAGTTAGGAGGAACAGTTGGTGAACGGTGCAACCGGCAAACTTCAATTTTGATCCGATTGATATCATCACGGGAGGGATGGTCAAGACTGAGAAGGCGCTCGATTATTTCTGTGGAAACGATTTCCGTTGTCTGGCTCAATCTACGAACTTCCACCCGTGCTTTCTCAGGGAACTGCGGCTTCGAGCTGGCCAGTTATGGGTTTTCCGGGTTCTGTTAGGTCGTCAGTGGCTTGACGACTGGACTTGCTCTCATCGACTCCGGGGATTACCGTCGTCGTCGGGTTCCCCTTCATTGCTTCACCTGAGAGCCCTTGCGCCTCAGAGACACATGGTCTCTTCTTGGCAGTGAACGGTCGAACCTCAACCGCCCCCTCACGCCCAGAGCGTGGTAGCTTGGCCCAGTGCCAGGCAAGGATTTTACAGTGGCCAACCAACCCATCTATCCTAGTTCAGACCTGCCACGTGGTTGAAGTCACGCTCTTCACCCCATCTCGACAGGTTCATACGACGACCGCCAAGGCATGGAGATCTAGTCCTCGAACATAATGGTTAGAGACGGCCGAAGCTACTGCCACAAAACAACAACTCAAGGGATGATAGTGCCGTCTTCCGTATACTCGGCCCTTCCACGAAAACCCCAGTCCTAGTGCCCCTCTTACTGTTGAGTCGATGCCTATTCCAATATAGACAAGGATTGCGAATGGGAGCAATAGTGCATAGAAAGGACTGACACGTATAGACCGGTCCAGAATGATTAGTCCAAGCCATAGGAAGAACGCCATGAAACCTCCTGTGAGGAGATAGATGTTCAAGGGCGCTTTTGGCGCGAGGTAAATGCCGTATCCGAGAACGACAAATGGTAGAACGAGAAAGATGAAGAGTAGTACCAATCGGTACGCAGCGCGAAAAAGCGGATGGTTTCCTGAGACTGAGTAAAAGTTCTTTCTCCATCCACGCCAGATCTCGGGGAAGCTCGAATACATTCGAACGCCGAGTGAGTCAGAGGCTGTGACCATTCTGAGTTTGAGACCGTGGGCTTTGATCAGCCTGCCAAGGGAATAATCCTCCGATATTCTATCCCGAACTGCGTTGTGTCCGCCGACTTTGTCGTAGGCCTCGCGGCGGAAGAGCATGTATTGGCCGTTCCCAAGCGCCCAGCGCGGTTTGCTGTCGTCGTTGACCCACTTGCCGCCTACGAACATCATGATGAGCCAGAATATGGGTGGCTGGAGAAGTTTCTCCCAGAAGGATCGAAGAATCGCTGCAGGAGCGAGGGTTACCAGATCAGCTTTTGTGACTTCCAGATAGTTCACCGTCTTAGCCAAGCTATCGTGTGCATGAATCGAGTCGCCGTCGGTGAATAGAAGAAGATCGCCCTTGGCTTGTTGGTAGCCCATGTGGCAAGCCCAGTTCTTTCCTACCCAGCCTTGAGGGAGAGGTTCTTCCTCGACGAGGTTGATCTTGCCATCGAAACTACGGAGAATATCCAGGGTCCCATCGGTAGAATTCCCGTCAACCACAATAATTTCTTTCTCGGGATAGTCCAATCCAACCAGCGAAGCAACACACTCGCCAACCGTTTTTGCTTGATCCCGAACCGGAAGAATAATAGAAACTAGAGAACGATTCGAAGGGTGTGTCGCACTTTCCCTTAAGGCCGGGAAGTGCATCAGGGTAAGATATTCGTATCCTGCTAGAAAGAACACTATGGTCGATTGAACGACAAGCAAAACATCAATCGCGAGAGACAATGTATGGGCTCCGAAGGCGTTAGCCGGAGCCGTGAAGGCGAAAGTTCCAGATAAGTGCTTGTCAGTTCAACTGTTGTGGGCTAGTCTCTCCACCAGCCCATCATACCTCTCCGACCTGCCCACGTAACCCAGACAATTGCTAGAATCGCAAAGGCGATTATCATCGCTACCAGAATCGAGATAATTTTCTGCAGGGTGCTAAAACTCTCTGTGTAGAACCCTACGTAAATTAGGGAGCCTACAAGAAAACCGGCTAGTATCGAAATTGACAAGATAACTCGCGGCATCAGTCCCGAACGCATTTCATGGACCCTTTCCATCTGGTATCGACCAAGAAACATTGTTCTGCGGCTAATAAGTTAAGCACCTAATGAAGGCTAGAGTCTTTTTCGTCAAGTCTAGGAATTGAGTCGACTTCGTAGGCGTTTAGGTTCGCATATAGTTCTGGCCAGGTTTTCGGCCAAGAACGAATCTCTTCTCAGAATTCCGCCGAACCCTTTCCCTCGGAGAAAGACCCGGCTTATCCAACGCCTGAATCTTAGGAGTCTGCTGCCGAACCTTGCCCGCTCAGACCCAAGGTGACTTCGAGTCTAACTTGATTGGTCAACGAGCCATGTGTAGGCGTACTTACAACCCTCCTCTCTTATCTCGTCCGAAAAGTCGAGATCATGTTATTTAACGCTTCGTTCTTTCTGGCGATTCCGAACCCGATCATTCTCTCATAATCCGAGAGGTTTTGTCTGCCGAATATCGCGATGCTGTCTTTGTAGACGCTGTGTTGGAGGCCGATTTTGTCGAGGAGAGTCGAGATCTGCTTCAGACCTTCTGAATTGACGGAGCCTACTGTGACCTGTCTTGATGCCCTTTTGATCTCGTATTTCACCGAACCGTCCGCATCGAAGAACCCCCTCAAGCCATATCCCACAACAGTCCGAGACACTTTATTGGACAGTAGATGCTTGAGAACTGATCTTCGTAGGCCCCAGGATCGGGTCCCGAAAAAGGCGTAACGATGTAGGTCGTTCCAGATGTCGAGAGACGAAATCGACGCTTGGATGTTGTTGACTCCGACTGTCCTGAGAGCTGGTTGAACTGAGTATTCTTGTTCAAACTCAGAGATCCAGTTCTCCGCGAAATCTAGATCCTTTCCCGCGACGATTCCGATTATGTGAGTTCTTCGTTCCGTCTGGCTCGTGGGTCGAAGCCCATCGCCGAACATTGCGAAAATAATATAGAGCTTCGACCGGCTTAGACCAAGCCTGATCGTGGGAGATCTCCCAAAACGGTCAATGAACATTTGCTGAGATTTTCCACGGATTAAGACGCCATGAGAAAGGAGCACTTGTCTAAGTTTGCTCCACTCGATGTGAAATTTCTTCGCAAGGAATGATTGACTCGCACCCTCAAGATAGTCTCGCACCAAGTCGTTCTCGAAGACTATGCCCGATTTGCCTTCCCAGCGTTTCAATGGAGAAGTCCAACGGCAGCCGAGCAAATCCTGGCGGCGAGAGCGAACGGCCTCTAGGGTCCTGTCCAAGAGACCGGACAGTTCTCGATCAGTCATCGAGTGCCAGAATTTCTTGAGAGTCGAGGTGTCAGACTCAGTCCAGTGTCGCAATATCCAATTTGGAAGGGGCCGGGGAGGGCGAAATTGAAGAGAGATAACTGAAACTTCTCGCCGGGTTAGCCCCCATGTCTACAAGTGGGTGAACTCGTCATTGCTCTGAGATACGATTCTAGCGACATACGAGCATCCCATGCATCCGGTTCTGCAGAGAAAGAGTTTTCGCCTAGAACAGATTTATCGAATGAAGAATTCTATAGGAACAAGTACGTTGAGTGGGAACAATCAGTGTCCGGCCCCGAGGGGGACCTTCTTCCCGGTAAGGTCTCGTCGGGTTTTTCCGAACTCTGGCATCCCGCTGAGCTCCCTTTCCGAGAACACTGGTCCGT
>VBBE01000117.1 GCA_005884605.1 Candidatus Bathyarchaeota archaeon | reverse complement strand
CGGAAGAGAAAGCAGTGTCAAACAACTCATAGGCCGCGTCGCAGGAACCATCGCCCGCTGGGGCAAGAAAGGAAACTACTTCCTCGACGAAGAGGAAGCTGAGACGTTCGAGTCAGAACTCACACACATTCTCCTACACCAGATGGCCGCCTTCAACAGCCCCGTCTGGTTCAACGTGGGAGTCGAGGATCGACCCCAATGCTCTGCCTGTCAGCCATACGACGCGATGATAAGCACTCCATACGGTATGACGCCCATTGGCGACATAGTATCACACAACCTGCTAGGGTTGCCTGTTTATGACCCCCAAGGGATCACTCTAGTAACGGGTGTGAAACAAAATGGAGTCAAGAAGGTGCATCGGATTACAGTATCCAATGGAATTTCATTGGATGTCACGGCGGACCACGTTGTGCTTGCCTCATCGAAGAGACGTACCGCAGGGACTTGGCAGCGTGTGGATGCGCTGAAGATCGGCACAAAGTTACAACTTCACGCACATAAAGGAATAGAAGCATCTAGACCCAAATTTAACGGAAGTATTTCAGTCCCAGAGGAGGAGGCTGCCCTTGCTGGCTGGCTGCAGTCGGATGGATTCGTTGGCCAGTATCAGAATGGAACTAACACGTCGTTGACGCTTGAATTCGAGACAGCGAATAGTGAAGAATACGATTTCGTGCTAGGCAAGGCCAGTAAGGTCTTCCCGAACTCCCATTACAACGTAACCCCGGTCAAAGTCAAGAGTCCAGATCTCAACTATAGGAGGGTGCGTATGTACGGTGAGACTCTAGCACCCTTCGTAACAAAGTACAATCTTCTCAAGAGAGGGACAGCGATGCAGGCTCCCAAGAATCTGATTGGAGCAAGCAAGGAGTCCATTGTCGAATACCTAAAAAGTCTATTTCAGGCCGAGGGATACATCGCCCTGTCTACAAAGAGCAAGAGTTCTCGCATCGGCTTCACCGTGATTAGCAGATCCCTCGCCAGAGACGTTCAACGGTTGCTGCTTTGCTTGGGAATCTACAGCAGGCTTCGTATGAAGAAGGAGAAGAGGCCCGATAGGTATGACCTCTGGGAGGTCGACATAAGCATAGGAAGCGAGAGAAAGAGGTTTTCAGAGCTGATTGGTTTCATCAGCATTCGTAAGCAAGAACGCTTACAAAATTCTCTAAAGATCCACGGTAAGAATTGTCCCGACGTTCGATGGGAAACCATAGTCTCTATCGATGAACTCGGAGAAAAGCCTGTCTATGACATACAAACACTGAGCGGTCAGTACCTCTCGGAGAACATTGTCGTCCACAATTGCTTCATCAATTCCGTCCAGGACGATATGCGGTCGATAATGCAGCTCGCCCAGACGGAAGGCATGCTGTTCAAGTACGGATCTGGAACAGGATCAAACCTCTCATCCCTCCGATCATCAAAGGAACACCTCTCCACCGGCGGAAAAGCCAGTGGCCCTGTCTCATTCATGAAGGGTTTCGACGCGTTCGCAGGCGTCATAAAATCCGGCGGACGAACACGTC
The DNA here is from genome assembly GCA_005884605.1 of Candidatus Bathyarchaeota archaeon. The sequence continues at coordinate 7,844 of VBBE01000117.1, read as the reverse complement.
GAGCCGCGAAAATGGTCATTCTCAACGTCGACCATCCTGATATCGAGGAGTTCATTTGGTCAAAGGCGAAAGAGGAGAAGAAAGCCTGGGCCCTAATCGACGCGGGCTACGATGGAGCCGTCGACGGAGAAGCCTACAGCTCCATCTTCTTCCAGAATGCCAACCACAGTGTCCGCGTCACAGACGAGTTCATGCACGCAGTAACAGAGGACAAGGAATGGAAGACCCGATACATCACAAACCACCAGGTAGCGGAGGTCTACAAGGCCCGCAACCTAATGAGAGAGATGGCTGAGGCTGCTTACATCTGCGGCGATCCTGGAATCCAGTTCGACACCATAGTCAACAAATGGCACCCTTGCCCGAACACGAACCGGATTAACGCGTCCAACCCGTGTTCAGAGTACATGTTCCTCGACGACTCCGCCTGCAACCTCGCCTCCCTGAACCTAATGAAGTTCAGAACCGTAGACGGCGAGTTCGACGCCGAATCCTTCGAACACGCAGTCGAGATCGTGATCAGCGCCCAAGAGATCCTCGTCAGCAACGCAGGCTATCCAACCCCTGCGATAGAGAAGAACAGTCACGACTTTCGCCCTCTGGGACTTGGCTACGCAAACCTAGGCGCCCTACTAATGGCGCGAGGCCTCCCATACGACAGCGACGAAGGCCGAAACTACGCCGCCGCAATATCAGCCCTGATGTCCGGTAGAGCATACGCCGCATCATCCCGCATCGCCAAGAGACTTGGCCCGTTCAAGGGATACGCTGTGAACGAGAAACCTTTCCTCAACGTTATCGACATGCACAGGGCACACGCGTACAAGATTCCTACCGAAGGAGTCTCTGAGGAACTGTTGAAAGCAGCTCTCAAGTCTTGGGACGACACTCTCTCGTTAGGCGAGAGATTCGGATTCAAGAACGCGCAGATATCTGTGATCGCGCCAACGGGAACAATCGCGTTCATGATGGACTGCGACACCACCGGCATTGAACCCGACATCGCCCTTATCAAATACAAGTGGCTCGTCGGAGGCGGCGTGATCAAGATCGTCAACAACACCGTTCCCGAAGCGCTAACAAAGCTCGGCTACTCCAAGATCGAGGCCAGCGAGATTCTCAAGTACCTAGAAGACCACGACACAATAGAAGGCGCTTCCCACCTCAAACAAGCCCACCTGCCAGTCTTTGATTGCGCGTTCAAACCTGCAAAGGGTACCAGAAGCATACACTACATGGGCCACGTCAAGATGATGGCGGCTGTTCAGCCATTCATCTCCGGAGCCATATCCAAGACCGTGAACATGCCTGGCAACGTTACCGTGGACGAAATAGTCGAGACCTACATCACTGCTTGGAAGATGGGATTGAAAGCCATCGCGATCTACCGTGATGGCTCCAAGAGAACCCAGCCCCTGACCACAACCATCCAGGACAAGAGCAAAGCAGCTGAGAAGACTAAGGAGCAAGTGGTCTTCAAGCCCTTCCGACGCCGACTCCCAGAAGAGAGAGAGGCGATAATTCACAAGTTCTCGATCGCCCAGAACGAAGGCTACCTCATGGTAGGCCTCTACGATGACAATACTCCCGGTGAGATATTTGTGGTCATGTCGAAGGAGGGAAGCACTATCTCAGGATTGATGGACGCGTTCTCAACCTCCATCTCCCTCGCCCTACAGTATGGCGTCCCATTGAAGGTGCTCGTGAACAAGTTCACCCATACACGATTCGAGCCAGCAGGCATCACCACCAACCAGGACATTCGATTCGCCAAGTCCGTAGTCGATTACATCTTCAGATGGCTCGGCCTGAAGTTCCTTCCAAAGGAAGAACAGGACGCGCTCGGGCTCGCAAGGACAACCCTGGAGAACGGGACTCAAGTAAAACTGGTCGAGCCAGTTGGTCCAAAGGCCGCGCTGATAGCCACAGAGGTCAGTGCGCGAGAGGCTCCTGAATTAGCGACTCCTCTAGCGAGCTTCGACAATCAATCCGACGCGCCCGCGTGTGAGAACTGCGGCATGATAATGGTCCGGGCAGGGTCGTGCTACAAGTGCAATAACTGCGGCAACACTAGCGGTTGCGGTTAGGAACCTAGCTTAGGCCCTCTCTACCAGAAGCACTAACCCTTCAGTCTCTCTAATCTTCACAAGGGTCCCTTTTTGTATCAATCCTTCTGACGTCTTCGCAGAGAACTCTTCGCTGGTCACAACCACCGTGCCACTGGATTCCGTAATGTCAGAGGTTGCACGACCGGTAGATCCTATCAACCGCTTAAGAGTTTCCTCAGTCAAATTCGATGGTGGTTTATCTTGACCCGAGAACGCGTAGAATAAGAACCATAGAACGAGGACTCCAACGAATACAGCGATTATTCCATACAACGCAATGTCGATAGCACTCATGCAGTACTCGTCCTCAAACCGTGAAACCCGGGATTAAGTCTTGCTGAAATTGTCCAGAGTGTTGAACCTTTCTCGGGAACAGCTTAGGCCGCGCAACAAAGACGGCAGGGTCTGCGATAATCACAATATGTGACTACGAGAAGTGAACCGACATTATAAGCGGCGACAGCACTGTTCCTTTCCTGAGGCGAAAAAATTCATGAAATGTTACCCACGCCAAAACCCCGAGAAGACTGAGACAGCTGTCACCTGGATCAATAGGAACCCGTTGAGGCTAACCCTCCGTTAGGAGGGTTGAGAAATGGGCGATGTCACTGTCCCTCGAAACGCTACCGTGAAGCTGACAAAGGTGGACGGCCAACTTCACCTTTTAGACAGAGCTAGAGTACAGGCGGAAGCAGAATCGCCCATCGAGGTCTCAGGCGAAGTAATCTGTGAGGGAGACGCTGAGTTCGAAGGCAGCCTCACTTGCTCAGGACTAAGCATTGAACATGGAAGAGTAGAGATCTCAGGCGACCTCAAGACGAGCGGCGATATCGAAGTGGAACACGGAGAGCTGCGGGTCCAAGGCTCTCTGGAAGCTGGCTCCGTAGAAGTCGATTCTCGCCTATTTGTTGGAAAGTCTGCGACAGCTCACGACTTCGAGGTTGGAGGAATGCTGGAAATTGGAGGCTCAATCAGCGCGACCAAGGTCGATGTCGGAGGATCCTTCAAAGTCGAAGGCGATGCAAATGTCGAGGATGTCGACGTTGGGGGCCGAATCGAAGTCAAAGGGAAAATTCAATGCGTGAGACTTGACGCTGGCGGAAGCGCTGAGGTCGGCGGTGGCGAAATTTCTCGAATAATCGACGTTGGGGGCTCGTTCCGGTCCTCCAAGCCCTTGAAGTTCGATAAGATTGACGTTGGAGGAACGGTGTCCCTGGACCAGGGAGGAGAGGGGAGAACCATCGATGTGGGAGGAAGATTCGAGAGCAAAGGGAATTTGACCTTTGAATCGATAGATGTTGGAGGAATGGTCGATATCGCCGGGAACGGAGAAGGAGAGGAAGTGGATATCGGAGGCTTGCTACAGGTTTCTGGCAACCTGCACCTGAAGCGGGATCTAGAGATGGGTGGGACAGCCCGAATTGGAGGAAGTCTGAGGCTCGCCTCCTTGGAGGTCGGTGGCATGATAGAAGCGGATCTAATAGTGGCTGAAGACGAGGTAGAAGTTGGAGGGAGACTGCGTACAACTAAGGGGACCAAGGCGAAGACGATACAGCTCGGTCAACGGTCAGAGGTCCTAGGAGTCCTTGTTGGCGAGCATGTGAAGGTCGGAGACAACGCCCGGATTGAAGACGTCTACGCAGACAATCTAGATATGGGTGAAAAGGTCCGAGCTCGAAACGTCTACGCTAGGACTGCCCGGTTCGAGTCTCGCTGTCGGATAAGTGGCGAGGTAAAGTACGTGGATAGGATCGAGTCGGAACCTGACGTAGAGTTCGCGAAACCTCCCGTGAAGACTGACGACCTGCCCAAGTCTCCCCTCTGAGATGGCTGGGCGTGGCGAAACGATCTCGCGTAGACATCTATTCTGAAATCCTTGAGGCTCTCAAGCGGAGAGGACCTACGAAGATTACGCGAGTTTCATATGCTGTCGGGCTTCCTGTGGATCGGATTAAGAGGTTTCTCACCGACCTGTCTTCCTTCGGATTGGTCAGAATACTAACGGGTGAGGATACGTCGTACTCGATAACGCATCGCGGGCTGGAGTTTCTCGCAGCGTATTGGAAGCTTGCGAGTTTCCTGAAATTCCTCGGAGAGAAGACGACGGTTGAGGCCGATTCTGGAGTAGTCTAGGCTACGTAGCTCTTGTATTCCTTTTCGAATTCCCTGACAATCTCGAATTTTGGCAGTCTTCTAGACCTTGACTCCCCGTGATGCTGGAAGGTTATCTCCGGGAACATCACAGCGGGACCGTCAACCGCTAGCCGCGTGGCCGGGTGGTCCGGTCCAAGTATTCTAGCGCAGATCTGGCGGGTGAGTCGTCGGACGTCTCCCTCATCTGCATAGCCAAGGGTGTGGAGGTATTCGTGGAGTAGGGTGTAGAAGACGTATGCGTTGATGTAGCGTCTGTCCTTTGCAAGATGAGTTATCTGATCCAAGAGGCTTCTGTTCATGACAATGAAGTTGGACCCCATTTGATGGAATGCCCCGATATAGTCAGGTAGATCAGCGAGACCCAGCATGAGTCCAGTGCGTCGCCGGCCTATGCTAGTTTTGACTGATCTCTTGACGAGCTGGAAGACTTCTGAGAAGTTGAAGCTGCGGTCGAGGCTCTCCGACACATCCATGTTGTTTTGAGGCGTTTCCATTCGAGAATTTTTCCTAAGCACGTTGACCACGTGCTCTACAGTTATTTTGGGCTCTGAGCTATATAAGGACTGGATTTTCAATCACCCAATCAGAGGACGTTTCCCTGGACAATAGTAGAGACGAGTGGAGCAGCGTTGTCCGTGCGATCGAGGATGCGGTGCCCATCTACGAGTCAACTAGCGAGTGGATATCGTTGGGGCTCGCGGGCCCTTTGAGGCGAAGAGCCGTCGCGTTTCTCCGATCTCATAGGCGAGAATGGGTTCTGGATTCTGGTGTGGGTCCAGGGGTTTCGAGCCGGATGTTGCTGGAGGATGGCTTCGAGAATATTGTTGGCCTGGACCCGTCTGTTCACCTGGTCAGATTTGCAAGGTCTCGTCTTGGGCATCGGTTCTGTCCGGTTGTTGGAGTTGCAGAGAACCTTCCTTTCAGACCAGGTTCTCTGGGAGCTGTTATCACTTGTTTCTCGCTGAGAGATGTGGTGAATCCGGATCTTAGTCTGGATGAGTTCGCGCATGCGACGAGGCGTGGTGGTGCTCTCGCTGTTGTTGATATTGGCAAGCCTGACAATTTATTTTGGAGGTCACTAATTGGCTTCTACATCTCACATGTTATGCCGGTTCTGGCCCGCTTCTCTATTCGGGGAAGGACGTGTGGTAATCCGTTTAGGATGATTATTCCGACCTGGAAGAAGTTGCAGACCAATAAGCGACTCTCTGATATGATCGAATTGTCGTTCGGGCCCTGTGCATTGAAGGGCTTCTTCCTTGGAAGCCTGGTTGTCTTCGAGGCGGATAAATTCTCTGTTTGGAAGGACGTCCTACAGTAAGATCGGCCTGTGGTCGGAAGAGGTCCAATATTGTATGATTTCGTGGGGGAAAGAGACAACGAGAGATAGCTCGATGGGTGTTCCACCAAGCGGTTTTGGTGTCCTGTCGAGAGTCTGCTCTCTTGCGTCGCGAGGTGCGCTGTGCAAGACCCCCCCTTTTGCTTGAGAAAGTCTGCTGGCTGGTAGTGATCATGGGCGAGACAGGCGATTCAGGGCACAATAGGGCCTTGGATCACATGGCGTTTTAACGAGTCGTCAAGAAGGATTTGCTAGGCAATTAAGGGGATGCCTTCCAGATTCGAGATCAGGGCTGATAATGGGCGATTTCGTGTCCGGTTTTGTCTTGCGTCATGAAGGGCGGGGCGGGGTGAAAATCGACCTCCCCGGAGGGTCATAGATTAGTTAGCGGGAAAGAATAGTTACTGAAAAAGAAAGGGGTGTAGGAAAATTGTTGCAGAAAAGAGACAAGCCCAGGGAAGGTCCCAGAAAACGGACCTGTAACCTCGGAAAGGGCGGAGTGTTGTGTCTTGGATATGAGGTGGCTAGAGGTCTTCTCTGTTTAGGATTCCGTGCATTGCCCTGCTGATGATTTGGACAGTCACGAAGGATAGGACGAAGACTGTAGCCATGACCACGGCTATGCCCAAGGCCTCTATTCCCAGTTGTTGTAGCGCTGCGGTTCCCCCGCCGAACAAGAGTCCGTCCGAGATTGGAGAGTTCCCTGGAGTAACCGGGTTTCCGGAGGCAATCGCGAAGGTCCGCTGGGAAAAGATGGCGATCATCGCGACTCCGAAGAGCCCGCCTAGTAAATGCCCTGGGAACAGGCCAACAGGGTCTGAGAACCATTTGAATCTCGAGAACCACTTCTCGCCAGCGAGGAAGAGGGGTCCGCCGATCAGCCCAAGAATCACTGCGCTTCCGGGACTAACGAAACCCGCGAGCGGGGTTATGATTATGAGCCCCATGAGTACGCCGTTGGTAGCATAGATCAAGTCCGGCATCTTCTTGATCATCCGATATCTGAAGTACATGATTGACAAAAGGGAAGAGGCCGCCGCTAGGAAGGTCGTAACGACAACAGTCATGGCCGAGTTGTTGAATGCGAGAACGCTACCAGGGTTGAAGCCGAACCATCCAATCCAGAGAAACAGTATTGACAGGGTCAGCCATCCGCTATTCAGCTTGTACGGCACCTGAACGCTCTCGATCCTCCCCCTCTTCTGCTCTTCTCGCCAGATCTGGAGAACGATTCCAAGCCCCGCCGCCCCTGCCGCTCCATGCACCACGAGTCCTCCCGCGAAATCGGCCATGCCGATGCGAGCTAGCCAGCCTTGAGGATTCCAGATCCAAGCCGCCGGGAGGTTCCAGATTAGAACGAAATAGACGATTGAGTAAGCCAGGAAGGCCTGCAACTTCATCTTACGCAAGACAACGACCCCGACGAGGGCCAGGGTGACAGAGGCAAAGGCTGTCTCGAAAAGAAAGTAGGTCCCAGTCGTCAGACCCTGTCCGGTTGTAGCCCACCAAGCACCTGTGAGCAACTGGTTTGCGTCGGAGGTGAATCCTCCCAGGAAGAATCCGTTGTAGATGGGGTTCCCGATCACCCCGTTGATCGTGGGGGCGAAAGCTGTGTTGAAGCCGACAAAGGCCATGAAGAATATGGCCGAGCCCGTGATCAGCATCGTCTTTAGGAGGCTGACGTCCATGTCGGCGCCAAGCTCTCCCATTTCGAGAAACCCAACGGAGACAGTCATTATGAAGACGAGAAGTCCACAAATGATCACCCAGAGATTATTCGCGAGCACAACTTCGAGAGGAAGAGCCATCGTCTCGTGACCCTGTCCGCAGTCTGGAATCGAGTTTAGATTTAAACTGGGTACATAGTTCTCTCTAGCCAAGGATCATGAGCTTTCGTCATCGACACGAAATGATGCGTCTCTAGGCAGCGAACTAGTACTCGTAGTTCAAGCTAGGCTTTGAGGTCAGTAACAGCCACCTTACAATGACCCCAGCTAGAGCACATGGATGAAGATGCCAACTCAGCTGAACCGTCTCTTCAGGCTTTACGCGACCAGAAAAGGGGTCTCGACCGAAAACAAGCGATCATCCCCTAACGAGAATAGAGAGCCTATGATCAAGAAACCTAATTCCGCTGGAAGTAAGAAATCGTCTAAGAACTCACGTCGCTTACAATTTATTCGGAATAAAAAATATGGGACGGGTATCTAGGCCTCCCCTGAGGGGCTCCTAGTACCTTCGAT
>VBBE01000205.1 GCA_005884605.1 Candidatus Bathyarchaeota archaeon | reverse complement strand
GTCAGCACAGATAATCCTCAAAAGAGCTCCACTACATATTCAAGGCGTTGTGAGGTATATCTACTGTGCTTTTGGACGGGGCGTATTACCTCGTTTCCCAGGAGGGAGTGAAGAACGTCCAATAACGATCCTAAGAGGCTTGTCGGGTTCTCCAGGACACCAACGCAGTACCGAATGACTCTGCCGCAAAGAGAGGATTTTGTCTATGTCAAGTGTGGAGCGGACATACTCATCAACGGACTGAAGACAGACCTCAGGGCCGAGGCTCGATGTCCATTGTGCGGGAACGTCACTCTTTTCCAAATCGACAATCGACGAATCAAAGATCTCACCCCTAGAGACCCGACGCTTCACGTCGTCGAACTCGAACTGGGGTCGGGACGCATGGGCATCAAGTGTGAATCCACCCACATTTTTGACAAGAAAGATTGCCTTGCCAAGTGGCTGTCAACCTATACCGGAAAGCCAGGCCTGGTAATCTCACTGCCCGAATACATGGATTCTCTGAATCAGCGGCTTCCAAAGAACGTATCACCAACATGAACCTCAGTCCATTAGAAAACGGGGTCAAGCCAAGCGTGTATGATGTTAAGAACCGCCATCCCCTAACTCAGGAACTTCACGCGGAAGCTCAGATTTGACTCCTATAGAACGAGAACTCATGACCGGAATGGGCAACTGCTATGCTTCATGTCACGAGGATTTTGAACAGACCGTGGAAATGGTTGGTGATGCTAGGGGTTTGACGGTTGATCAAGTGAAGAAAATGCTACAAGAGATTCGCGGGAAGTATGGGGCTGATGCTGATTATCAACGGCTTCGTGGGCGTTTGCCGAAGGATTTTCCGTTATAGTGGTTGGGAGAAATTGACGAAGTGTCCTTGTTGTGGTGTGGGTTTTCAGAAGCACGATGATTTCGATGATCTTGCGGGACACTTTGTGGCGATGGCGGGGCGCAGTGATGCGGGTCATGTGATGTGGCTGAACCGGAATATCGCCAAGGAGAAAACAGATCGGAAGACGTTGTCGGGGTTGTTGAGGATGGGGGAGAGTTTGGGTCTAGATCGGAAAGAAGTGTTTCGGATGGCGCCTTTGGAGGATACGAGGGAGGCTATTCGTGTCTGGGATGGTATCTGTCGGGATGATCACTGGGTTGAGGGGATGGCTGCGATGCATGGCTTGGAGTTGATAGCGAACCGGAAGCTGAAGGGTGAAGGTGCGAGTATCGGATATTTTGATCCTGTGATATTGAAGAACGAGGAGATATCGAAGGAGGCGAAGGCGTTCTTGCGGGAGGGGTACGAGGCGGATGTAGGGCACTCGGAACAAGCCTTGGGCTTGGTCGAGAAATTCTCCAGGTTGTATGGGAATATGGAAGATGTACAGGCGACGTTTCTTCGGTCGAATTCAATAACATGATCAACGAGGTGAAGAAGAGAACAGGATGGAAGACAGTCGATGAGGTCAAGATTACCGGGAACTATCGAGGACGAGAATGCACGGCGTTGTACGGGGGAAAGAGGTACAGTTTCAATATCCGGTTTGACTCGAAGGGTGGAATAGACGCTTTCAGCGAGCGGGTCCCACCAAGAGCGTGATGGGATTTTGTGAGAAAAAGAGGGGGTTCGGGCTGTCTTAGAGCCCGAGTGCGGCGCCCAGAGTGTAGATGGCGCTGGTCGTCTGTGTCTCGGTTGTTCCATCGGACAGGGTCGCTGTTATCGTCACTTGGTAGATGTCTCCTACAACAAGCAGTAACGCGGTTGGTAGAGTGGTTGTCTCAGCTGATGCTGATTGACCGGGTTGCAGCGGGAAGGCAGTGTTCCACGTGAAAGTTAGCGGTTGGCCGGAGAGTTGCACTGATACCGAGCTGATGGGAACGGTCCCGGTATTCTCGCCTTGGATCTTGAAGTCTGGAATGCTGCCTCCCTGTAGGTTTGTATTCTCAACATCGATTCTGTTCACTTGGAAGTGGTGCTTGTTTTGGAAGAAGGTTGAGCCACCGGTCTGGACTGCAATGTTCGTGTGCTCACAATCGATTTCGTTGTTGGTATCCTGGGTGCAGAATGGCGATGTGGAGGAGCGTCTCGTGGCAGGTTCCGCGGTGCTGTTGACGAACTGGTCGGATGTGTAGATGATCACGGCGCTGCCGGTGGTTGGGCTCGCTGCGACTCCGAAGTCGTCCAGCAGATCCCTGTTGCCTGTGCAGGTGACTCCTGCCTCACATACTCCGCCGTAGTGGATTGTGTTTGAGGCGGAAACTTGGGTCCAGCTGCTGCCTGGCACTAGAGCGTTCAGGTTCTGGCTGAAGTAGACGTTCCACGTAGCAGTGTCCGGGTATGTGTCGGGGTGATCTACTCCGTTGTAGAAGTTGGTGCCGTACCAGACTACGTCTAGTTCTCCTGAGTTTCCGGTTGTACTCCAGGGGAAGATGGCCGTTTTGGAGGGTGAGTTGTTGATCTGGTAGGGTCCAGACCAGTTCTTTCCGAAGGTCCTTGAGAAGCTATAGTAGATGTTGTGGTCGTCGGAATAGACTGCATAGACGTTTCCTGCACTGTCGACGCTGACGTTGATGAACTGGTGCCCGTAGTCGACGTTCGTGTTGGGGTTGTTGTAGACTGTGTAGTCGGTGAAAGTGTTTCCGCCGTCTATTGATACCGCTATCCAGACCGTGTGGACGTGGCATGCGATAGTGCACGATGCTAGCTCGTCGGAGTTGGCGATCGAGCTGAACACTTGGTAGATCACATGATTGCTCGGGTCTATGGCTAGATTGCCGATTACATTGTTGAAGCCTGCGAGGAACGCGATGTGGGCTGGGTCGAAGGCTGACGCGTGCTGCGTGAAGACGAGGCCGGCGTTGTAGCTGCAATCCACAACGATATCATTTGTCAGTGTGATGGCGTGGTATGAGATGCAGACCTTGTTGGCGCTATCTGCCGCTATCCACTCCCTGTCGTCCCCGGCGACGCTGGCGCTTGTCGGATTGATCGTCCATGATGCGCCCGCATCTGTGCTCGTGCTGACGTAGATGTTGAGAAGTGGTGGTTGGCTTTGGAGGCTTGCCACGTACACGTTGTAGAGACCGTTTGTGTTCTTCTCAGGGGCGACTGCGATGTCGGTGTCTCCTCCTGCGGGGCTGATTCCCGGGCGTCCGACGGAGACGCTATTGGGAGGTGTTAGGGTTGTGAAGTGTTGCCCGTTGTCGTTTGATCTCCAGGCGAAGGTTCCTCCGCAGAGGCCTCCGAGGACGCAGAACACGTTTTCTGATGAGCCGTAGAAGTTCCCGGCTCTGTCAGCTCTGATCGAGGGTTCGCCCTCGGTGTTCTGGCATGACCGCGCGGTGTTGGGACAGGAGGTGCCTACATTGTATCCTGTAACGAACGGGTTTCCGGCTAGCTCGTAGTTGGAGAACGTGGCTTTGGGTGAGGCGGCGTTGGCTCGGGTGATGGTTGTTGATGCGAGGATTGTGCCGCTTGTGAGGGTTAGGAGGATGAGGATTATTGTCAGTGTATTGTCCGTGTTTTTTCGAATAATATCCATGGATTGGCAGTGGAGGGTCGTCGTGGCTATATTCTATGTTCTGAGCCAGGATAATTTCGAAAGCCGATATTATCGAAACACAATATATTGCACTTTGAACACAAAGTAACACAAACCCCTGTAGCCTTATCACGAGATCAACAGGGCTTAGGACTCGTGCCGGAGG
>VBBE01000223.1 GCA_005884605.1 Candidatus Bathyarchaeota archaeon | reverse complement strand
TCCCCCAAAGGATTGGATTGATTGCATCGGCGGGCAGCTTCTGTACATTTACCTGCAACACATCCATTACTCGTAATCCCCACTGAGGATCACGGCCAATTCTCACCCCTATTCCTTCACAGAGGTCACGACGCGATTTCCCTATCTTTTCTTGAAACTGGATGATCTGATCAGGGATATCTTCCGGTACGAGGGTGTTGATTTCGTATGCGGGGATACCCTTGTCTGAACCAGGTGACTCAACCCACAGTGACAAGCCGGGGAACTTAGCGGGTTTCCACTCAGGATGTTGTTCTCTAAGGGTAGCAAGCTTGCGTTCCGCCTCAGGAAGAAGCGGCAGGTGTTCCGATTCGAGAATTGCAAGCATCTCAAAAATATGTCCGTCTTTTTCTTCATCACCTTCTTCCTTTAAGAATTGCTGTGGTGGCCCCGCCAAAATGGCGGAACTGATCTGCTCACGGGCTTCGGCATCAGCTTTGTAGAGTGCTGTCATCAAAAGCATTGCTTCATGCTGGGTTTCTCTTCGCCAGAGCGCATTCGCTTTGCCAAAAAGAACGTCCAGCATATGACCGCTATCAATCATTTTTTGGTCTCGACGAGTTTCGTCAACGCGTGTATACGCAAACGTTCGATCAATTCGTCTTCCAGCAGCTGCCATAACGAATAGATCGCTTCAGCCTGTCCTCGATTGACCTTTAATAGTTCTTCCCAACAATCTCTGAGAAGATCTAGCAAAAAATTCACTGGATCATTATCAAAGTTTTGAGGGTGGGCCTCTATCGCAGGGCGCCTATACTGTGATCCAAGCTCGCTCGTATTCAAGAATTGTTTCGGTAGCTTTACCCTCAAATTTTGCAGCTTGAAAGGCAAAATTGATTCCCTTGGTGATAACGCTCTCTGTGCGTAGTGCAATTGATAGTAGCCAGAAGGCATCGTCTTCACATCTGGCATCCAGCAAATCGCCGAGTATTCGCTTGATGAAAATCGCGGTGGAAACAAACGACCGCCTCTGGTCTATTCCGGGTCTAAAGAATTCCAAAATCCGACGTAGCGACGTTAGGTCAACGCCTGCCACCTTGCCGTCCTGATAACGGCGACAAAATTGGTCAAAAAGAGCTGCGTGCATAGTTGACCGGTGTTCTGTGACTTTGCCCAGGAGGTCCACAGGATTGGATAGCATCCAGTCAATGAATCGTTCCACCAAGGTCCCATCTGGTTCGCTCCATTTACCAACGCCTTTCAGTAAGAAGTCGAAATGACCCCAGGAAAAGAGGGTGTCAAACCAGTCTATATCTAAAAAAGCCTTTGCGAAGTCTCGTAATGATGGTGGGTCTTGTAAAAAAAATTTCGCGCGGTTTAGCTCGTGAGGCTTGAGATGATTCGGCTTCGATTTGCCAATATCCGCTAAGAGATTCCTTCGGTCGAGAAATGACCTGGAATTATCTTTACCCCATGCATCGATTGTTCTTTCCAGCGCGCGGTAATCCCCGTCCTTCGCTGGGTACCATATTGGCTCGACATGACGCCTTTGCCAGTCTTGTTCAGTTTCTGTTTTCTTTGAGCCATCCAGACCTTGGTCTGGTACCAGGGCCCAACGCTCTCGTTCGGTAATACCCTCCAAGGCAAGGCTTAGCTCTCGTTCGGTAATACCCTCCAAGGCAAGGCTTAGGTAACGTAATGGTGGATCCTCCAGCCTGTAGCCCACGAACAGGACATCGAACCGCTGGAAAATGCTATGGGCGAATCGTAACGCCCATCCTTCATCCATGTATGCACGACCTATGTCCTTATCTGTAAGGACCATATCTTGAGCCTCATCAACACGGCCATGCAGGTAGCATATTCCACTAAACCGCCTTACTGGTGGTAAAGCCGGGGCGATACTGACACTCCACTTGACTCCTGTTTGAAAGCCTTCAGCTTCCAGTGCACGAATGAGCAGATGATCAAAGTTGGTCGTAACGACCCGTGGGGTAGGATTACTAGCGAACAGCCGTATGATTGCACGATGCAGCTCTAATCGCTGACCGGCCTCGTTCGCTTGAAGAATAATCGCGGCATGACTGCGGACGTCACACCTCTGGTCATCCCATTCTCCTAGTACTCGGTCTATGTCACCGTTTTTTAAATATCCTTCTTCCGTCTTTGTGAGTACCCGACTTAGTCTCTGAGCAATGACCCTCGTAAGCTCTTTAAAACCGGGATAGTACGAATCCAGGGCCTGCGCCCTGTAAGCTCGCATGGAGACGCCAGCCCCCACGAAGACCACAAGGCGATCGCTAACAAGAGATTCTAGGAGGCGTTCAGGAAGATTAACCCCGTCGTCTGTAAAGATCATGAGTTATATTTGGGGTCGCGTCTTGTTTCTTGACGTTTGGCATCGGACCTAGAATCGTTCCCGGAAATACGACGTCAAAGTCTTGCCCTAGAACAGTAAAATCCCCCAGGCATTAAAAGGTAAAACGTCTGTGAAGCCTCGCACTACTGCTGCTTCGGCCAACATGGTTGGAGAATGCACATCGAGAAAAACCGCGATCATCCCCGCAATGAACAGATGGATGCTGCCGTGGTTTCTCATAACACGACCTCCATCAGGACAGCGTCCCAAGAAGTTTGCCGTACCCTTTGATGTCCGCTCTTATCCCGAGCTCCTTTAGCGGCCACCAGATCTGGCCCATGGAGCTGCTCACCACCGGCTTGTCAAGATCGTCTTCGAGCGCTTGAATCACCGTCAACGTCGGCCACGCCGACGAGGTGATCAGCACCGCATCGCAGGTTGAATACTTTCTCCCGACCGCGCGCACATGGCGAAACACTTGCGTTGGCGAAAGCATCGCTTTTTCGAGCGACGTCATGCCCGTGTCAAGCGATTCGATTCCCAACACGTCAAAACCTTCCGAAGCCAGGAATGCCCTCACCAATTCGTTATGGGCCGGAATGAACGAGGTCGCGACCGCCAACTTCACGGCGCCGAGATATTTTAGCGCGTCGGCAAACGACTGCGGGCTGGTCCCGACGGGTACGGGATAGCGGTTTCTGAATCCCTGCAAAAGCTCCCGGTGCCGCTCGACGCCGTTGGCCAAGACCAACGGCGCGCCGCTGAGAGTGATATGGTCCACCCGCGTGTGCAAAAGGTCCTCGAACGCGGTATCGAATCTATGCCACGAAGCCTCGACTTGGCTGGACTCCCGCGCGTCGCGAATCACCAGATTGGTCG
>VBBE01000116.1 GCA_005884605.1 Candidatus Bathyarchaeota archaeon | reverse complement strand
TTCGAGCGCTTTTGTAGAGTTCAGCTACATGTCTTTTGCGAAGCGGCTCAAGACGAACGAATTGACCGCTTAGGATACATGGGCCAATTTTGGCGCCTTTCGTAGGCATATCAAAACCGTGAATGGGAGATCTGGATTTGACCCTACTTATTGCCTTCTTGCGCATAAAACAAAAAACTACATACGGGTCGCGAAAGAAGACCGTTGAAGGGGCGGGGGTGTACGCACCAAGCTTTCGGCGAGGTGTTCAGCCCGTGGGCGCCAAATCCGAACCGCACATACGTGACCGCTGACGCCCGAAGGCCGAAATCAGGCCGTCGATTTCCCACGCCTTACGACAAGAACACCGGTTGCTACCACGAAGATCACCAGTAGACCCGACACTGCATAGAATGTTGTCGTATCAATGCCGGAGCTCATAGTCGTCGTGACAGTGGTTATTTTTTCCGTCGTCACTGTCCTTGCCTGAGCAGCATTGACCGGACTGAGCGCGAACATGAAACCTGGAGCTTGCGAGAAAACGCCCGCGCCTACTAACAATCCGGTACCGATAGTTGAACCCGAAGCGGGTAGGACAATCGCCATGTTTCCGCTGGCATCTGCCGCCACGGCAGGCTCCGTTATCAAGGCAGATCCTATGAATTTCTCGATTATCAGCTTCCCTGTCTGCGCATTAATGAAGTCGAGGTTACCGTCCGCTCTCGGTACTATGACGAGATCTGATGTAGTTGAGAGGCCCCCCCTATAACCGATTTTCGGGATGTAGTAGCTCCACACGATTTTTCCTGTGCTGCCATTGAGCGCATAGATAGTCGTATTGTCCGTTAGTGGAGGTCCAGTAGCCGTGGGTGACGAGCCTCCAGCACTGTAAGGGACGCCTGGTCCTTTTATTGGTGTGATCTTTGTCCATCCTGGCGCGTTAAAGGCGGCTACGTAGACCAAACCTGTGTTCGGGTTATAGGCTGGATTCGATTCAAATCCCCCAGCTCCCCCCGGACTTTGTAGGAAGGTATCTGTTGACGGATAGTTCGACCATGGGAGCTTCATCTGTGAGACGTTCAGCGGATTGTAAAGCATGCTGTAGCGGGTTCTGGCAATGTTTGGCGGGTTGAAGTACCAGAGAAGGGCCCCCGTCCTTGCAGACAGCGCGTAGAAGTATCCATTCTTGCATCCTTTGTACACGACCGGTTGTTCCTGGCCGTTAATCGTGACGTTGGCTAACATGATGCTCCAGGAGCAGTCCCAGTCCCAAGTATCGTGGGCAGTAGTCTGGAAGGCCCATAGGAATTTGCCAGATGTCACGTCGACTGCCAAGACAGAATCGCTCCATAAGTTAGGTCCAGGCCTCGTCGACGCGTTCCAATCAGCACCCGGTTGCTGCGTTGCCACGTACGCTATCCCAGACTTCTGGTCCATCGCCCATGACCCACCCCAGGCTGTATCGACTCCCGCATAACTATGCGTCCCGTTGAACCCGAAGTTGCCCCAATCCCTGTAGAGCACTTGATAGAGTGTAGAGTTCGGTAGGGTCTTCAGGTTGACAGCGGCCTTCCCATCGAAAATATAGGCGTAAGACATGTTAGCAACAGATGAGACAGCCCACTTAGGATCACTTCCATCCTGTGGCCCATGGATGAAGCTCCTCCACATGAGCTTTGGTGGAGTCGTGCTCACGTCGTATGCTGCAAAGTATCCGCGGCCAGCAGCCGAACTCTCTTCTCCCCCGGAACCAACCAACAGGATTCCACGCTGATCATCAATCAGAAGGCTACGCGATTGGGTGCCGTACAGGCCGTAGTTCCCAGGGATCTTCTCGCCGGCCAAAATCGTCGGAATCTTAAGCGCTAGGTCACCGTTCAACGCGTTGTAAGCGTACACTGTGTTATTATTTGTCTCGAGCCATATTAGTGGTTGGTGAAGAATACTCGAGCTATACCACAACCCGTGATAGTGTCCGGTGATGTTGCCACCAATATTGCCGAACTCCGCGTCCCAAAGCGTTTCTAACCCCTTGAAGGTCTGGGTGGGAAGCTGTCTTTCCCAAACGATGGCTCCGTCCTTTAGATTTTGTGCGATGAGCAGATGATAGTCTGTTATGACGTACGAGATGCCATTCACAACCACAGGCGTGACGACGATGTCATTACCGGTAGTTTGCCCATAGACACTCGGGCCTGCCGGGACCGGGTAGACCCAGCTTATCTGCAGGTTCTGAACATTTGCGGAGGTTATCTGACTCTGGTCTGCATAATCCCAGTTGAACGGGTAGTTGCCATTCGGACCAAACCAATTCGCGCTAGGATTCTGGGGCGCCCCAAGAGCAATCATAGGTGGTGCCACGAGAAGCGCCATAACAAAAATCGCTACCACAGCGAGAAGCTTCTCGGATTTGGAGAAAAATTTCAACCGCGAAAAATTACGCAAAGCGGGCATTATTTATGCCTTGACAAGTTTCTGTCGGATTTGAGCCAACGTAGGTTGGTTCAAATTCTCTGCACACTCTGTCGGACTTGATGTGGAATGAGGAACCCGTAAAAATAGATTCCAAGCAGCCATATGGGCCCCCGTTTCAAATCCCCCGTCGTCGAGGACTAGCCACGACGGAGGAGCAATGAACCCATGCACGGTGAAATGCCGCGAGTAACTCCGTCATCCATCACGAGAGTTCTTATCGGCTAGATTGCCGAGAAGGGATTCACGCCTGCCAGGGCGCGGAGACCTGTTCGAACCTTGCTGCAAAGGGTTAAAAGCTCAAGCACCGCTTGAATGAGGCTGAATAAAAATTGCCGACAAAAGTCGGTAAATTCTTCGGTACGCTACTCTTACTAACTCTCCTCCTCATATCTTCGTTTCTCACGGTGAAGGTCACCGCTGCGGCGAATTCAAACTACCAGTGGAACGGGGACTCGAACTTCCCTTACAACTACAACTACAGCCCGCAGAACGCCATCAACACACAGACCGTCCAGAATCTTCAGGTGAAATGGATTTTCCCGGTACCACCTAGTCCGTCGAAGTACCTAGCGACCGGGGGTGGCTTTGGGGCACCGAATGCTGTCATCGTAACACCTCTGATCATCAATGGACTCGGCTACTTCCTGACCAACTACTTCCGAGTGTACGCCCTAGACATCGCAAAGGGTACGACGATATGGTCCAGGGACCTCCCCATCCTGAACGTGAACAGCTCTGAGTTCTTTGGTAACTTCATCCTTTCTCCAAAGGCAGGCATCCCTGTGGGACACTTCCATAATGACAACATGCTGTACACAGAAAAGATTTTGGGTCAGCCATTACTCTGGATCACAGCACAGGACTATCAAGTCTTCGCGATTAACGCTCTCACTGGGGATATCGTCCAGCAGTTCCAATGGCTGGATCTCGGTTCATTGAAGCCGGGAAGTATACCTGGAAATTACGGTGTCTTCGACCCATTCTCCCCTCCTAACTTCGCGTTCGATGAGACGCGAGGAATCATGGTCATCGGTACAAACAACGGAGATTGCCAGTGCGAGGCGAGGGGTTTCCTGGAGGGATGGAACGTGAACGTCAGGCCCCCCGTCCGGTTATGGGGTCCCACTTTCCTAATTCCGCCACAGGATGGCAGCGATCCCAGCTGGGTCATCAACTCGGTAAACTCCATGGTCGGGGCATACATATTCGACGGCAGGGCAGCAATCGACCTCAAAACGCTTTCTGCTCAGCAGCAGCACGACATCCTCTACGGCGATTGGGGCAATTTCGGCTTTAACGGAACCAGGAGCTACGCGGGGCAGGGGGTAAGCTGGGGCGGTCCCTGGGCGGTCGACCAGCAGACAGGGATAACCTACTTCGGGACTGCGAACGTGGGTTCGGACTGGAATGCCACATACAGGCCCGGACCAAACCTCTGGTCCAATTCGATAATGGCAATCGACGAAACAACCGGCAAATTCGTCTGGGGATTCCAGAGCACCGCTCACGACCTCTGGGACGTGGACTGCTCATGGAACGTCATGCTCGCCAACGTCACAATCGGAGGGCAGACCCAGAAGGCGATAATCAAGGGCTGCAAGAACGGGTATCTCTACGAGTTGAACGCGGCGACGGGAAAGATGCTGTGGTTCTTCGACGCACCTTCGATAAAACGCACCCTGAACAATCATCTCCTTGATCCCATGAATAAAGCACAGATGACCAAACCTTGGTTCAACTACCCCTCAACGAAGCCTGACTGGGCGAATCCTAATTCTGGGTACGAATCGGATATTGGATTCGACCCGGTAACGAATCTGGTCTTCGCCGACGCATGGAATAATCCGGGGTGGTTCGTCATCACAAATGTGGGTCCGAAGACACAGTACAACAGCCTTGGCCTTAACCTGGGTGCTGTACCTCCTTTCCAACAAAAGAACAACTCGACGCTCTACGCCCTTGATGCGAGCACTGGAAAGCCCGTCTGGTCCCACTTCTTTCCTTTCAATATCAGAGGCACCGTGACTATCTCGGGTGGTCTGGTATTCGTCTCCACGCCTGACGGAATCCTAAACGGGCTGGACGAGAAGACCGGTCAGACGGTCTACACCAAATTCCTAGGAAATCAGCTCATCATTCAACCCTCCATCGGTTCGGATGCGAATGGGGAGATCACGATGGTTCAGACGTTCGGCGGTCCGCAGTTTGGAGGCGCTACCAGCAGCATAGTGGCCCTTTCATTAGCGGCTCCGGCGGCTGCCGCTACGCAAACCTTAGACTGCCCTCGCCATCTCGATTGCGTCTTCCCCATCCGGGTAGTACTTCTTCCTAACCTTACCAGTTTCTTCGAACGAGAGTTTGTGATACAGAAGGATGCCCGCCTCATTCGAGGGACGGACCTCCAGGTATACCTGTTTGACTCTTCCAGCAAGGCGGTCGATAGATTTTCGCGCCATGGCCTCTCCAATCCCCATCCTCCTGCAATCGGCTGCGACGGCCATCGACACGATGTGGCCTCGACCTCTCCAAACTTCCGAAATCAGGTACCCGACCACCCTCCCGTCCTTGCGCGCCACGATGAACCCTTCCCCGACCCTCGACTTGAACCACGCGAAGACGATTCGTGGGTACGGGTCCGGAAACGAGGCCTTCTCAATGGCAACAATCTGGTCCAGATCGTCAGATTCGAAGGTTCCGAGCTTGAAATCACTCAATCGTGTTCGATCTCTTAGTTGCGGAGTAAGAAGAGCGCTTCCGTCCTGATGCTAAGCACAATCGTAAAGACAGTGAAAGACAGGACCGACAGGTAGCCTCTGTTTAGCTCAACCATCTGGGATGCTGCGGAAATGCAGGAGATTGGTTCCGTTAAGGTTTCAGGTAGCCCGATGTAACTGGTTCCTCAATCCTTTGGTCCATCATACTGATTCAGAGGATGTCTGTTATGGAAGATTGCATTGAAGTGAGGGTGGGCGCTGGGGTCTTCGAGCGACTTGTTCAACACACGAGTCATTCATAGCCCAACACCGGACGATATCCACATGATTCTGGAGCTGTTGAAAGTTATCTTGCCCGGAAGCTTCTAGGTACTCCAGAACACGTGCGAAAGTCTGGTACTGTACTCCCTTCGGGAAGGACCTCCAGGAGCTCCTTCCTCGTTGGGTAGGTTTTGCATGCAGTATGGACCCTTCACCGCACCACACCATTTCAGAATGCGGCCTGCTGTGAACACCCGCTTAAGAGCGCCCTACAGTACACAGAGGCTGGTATGCCACCTATGGAACGCAAGGGAAGTGAAAGTAACTCAAGGATTCGGGCCAGCTAGTTTCTCTGACCAGACATGAAGGATGCTTGTTCCTTCAGTCAGAAAAAGCTTGGGCGACGTCGATGCAGCGGGCGATCCATACGTCCTTGAGCGCCTTGATGTGTTTGAGAAATGCCTCTATGTGTGGAATTATGTGTGCGTGCCCCACAACTTGGGGATGATGCACCAGACGCATGACTCCCCCGGGAACATTGTCATACATATAGTCAAAGTATGCTCTGTATGTCTCGAAGACCTGCCCAGGGTCCCGAAGTCCTGCTTGGACACCGTAGATGTAGTCGAAATAGGGCCAATCATCCAAGTACCAACACCAAGGAATCTCGACGACGTCAGTTTCCCTTCCCCACTTTATGGGGCCGTCTAGCGTCACCACATCACCAACTCTCATCCTGAATGGCATGAACTCGGAAGCCATACTGGTCATGGAATGCACCATTCCTAGCTTCTCGATGAGTTCGCGTGTGTGCGGGCTTACGTCCGGAGAATGTTGCGCGTATCCTTTCGGTGTTACTCCGAGAACCTTCTGCAGAGCCTCGATTCCCCTCCTCATCACGCCTTCTTCCTGCCCCCTTGACACTGAGGTAGGAAGAGGGTTTGTTGAAAAACCTCCGCCGAACCAGAGGCAGGGTCCATCTACGTGCAGGTCGTATATGAAGGCGCACTTCTTGCCCTTGGGCATCACGACAGGCATCCTCTCACCCCTTGCCCACCGTACGCCAGTCTTCAGCCGTTGTTTGCCCTGTTGCCCCAGTAGTCCGCGGGAGTCTTGTTCTGCTGGTCTCCATACAGCTGATTGAACTTGTCTGTGGTTCCGAAGGGTGTCTGGGATACTGGATAGACGGTGCTCCCGAAGGCTCCACCTCCTGTCCTGTCGAAGGTTATTCCTTCGGCCTCAGCCTTGGCTATTGACATTGCTTTCCAGTTCCATGGACCCGGTGGTTTGTTTATCACTTGATCCTGATAGTCCTGTACGCTGAACCACTTGTACGGGAACTGTGTTACCAGGTCGCCGAGCAGGGCCTTGGTCTTGTCAACATCGTTCGCCAGACCTATCATCCCGCAGATCTGGATTCTCTCCCCGTCCTTCGGGTACCAAGAGCCCTTCACTACGTCGTAGAACATCGCCGCTGACGCACCACCGTCGTAGGCGAGATTGAACCCGGCGTCGACGATTATCGGGAAGCCCTTACCTTCGAGCATGATCTTCAGCGCAGGGAGCTGAGCATCCGAACCAGCCGTTGGGACCTTTACGTTGAATGCGTCCAAGGCCCGGGCCATTCCAATTGCAATCGCGTCATTGGCCCCGATACAACCGTCGGGGTTCCCGTGCTTTGCGACCATCTGATTCGTTGCGTCAATCGCGGGTTCGATGGACCACTGGCCATAGAGGAACCCGCGGAGGTCCACGTCAGGGTAGAACTTCGTCCACTCGTACCACACCGCGTAGTCCCTGACGTTGCTCAGAATCTGGCCTTGACGGCCCGAAATCAGGAAGGCCTTTCCGTTTCCCTTTCCCTCATTTTTCATGTACTGGAAGACGGCACGCGCTGGAACCCTGTGGTCGAATATCCCATCGACATCTCTGTTGAATAGTACGTATTTTCCTGAACCATAAGTCCAAGGCTCTTGGTTAGGCAGATAGTTCCAGATCCAGCCCACATACACTTTGTTCTCTTCAGCGACCTGCGCTATCGATGGAATAATATCGTTTGTCGGTGCCTGGACCCATATCGCCTGCACGCCACTCGCCGCATAATTTCTTACAGCCTCCAGAGCCTTTGAGGCGTCGAAACCATAATCGAACACCAGAGGCTGAACCCCTAGAGCGTTGCAAGATGCAACCCACCCGTCCCTCCACGCAGCTGGAGCGGGGTCGGAGAGGCTGAAAGAGACCAGACCGAACTTGAGCTGCTCTCCAGACGAGGTCGTGGCGGTTGAGCTCGTCGTTGTCGTGGTTTTGCTCGCTTGCGTGGCGGCTTGGCTTGCAACATACGCGGCGTAAGCACCGCCACCGACGACAGCTGCGGCCGCTACACCCATCGCCGCTTTGGCGACTGAGCTGATTGCCTGGCGTCGCGTAACCCGTCGGCTGAGCAGTGGAAGGTTCTCATTCAGTTTTCTTATCTCTTCCAAATTACCTGAACTTGTTCCAGTCAGGGTAGACCCATCTGCGGACGACTTCCTTTTCCGCGGGTTGTCCAATTTGGAGTTGATAGTCTTGAACCTTATTTAACCCTTACATACAGGAGTGTTCTCCTGAAAGACGTCTAGGATGCGCACGTCTTCAAGAGGAACAAGCGACCTCTGAGGAGCAAGGTACTTGCCTGACCGCTGTACTTGTCTGGACCATCCTATCGCTCGATGACGTACAAGGCAGGGAGGATAGGTGCGACTTATGCATCTGTTTGCAGATGTGCATTGCACTGAAGGGATCATCTCGTGTCCCCCGGAAGGAGAAGAAGATCGTGGCGATGATGAGACCAAGCTCAAGATAAGTGGGAGGCAGGTATTCGTTTGGACTGCGATAGATGCAGATACCCGGAGCTTCAGACTGTCTATGCATCATACTGAACGTCGTACACCAACACCATCGCATTTGTCAAGAGGGTCCTCGATACGTGCATTGGGAAGGCTGTCGTGCTGGCGGACGGAGGTTCATGGTACCCGCGGCCTCTCAATCGCAGGCAACCATGGCTCCACGTGACGTTCGGGTGCGGGAACGTCATGGAGAGGCTCTTCAAGAGATGAAGGAGAGGACGGGACGCTTCTACAACAACCTCTCAGAGGGGCTTAATCTCCAATCCTTTATCGACCTCTTCATGCTCTGGTATCATCACCTCAGGGAGGCATCGGGGACTTGAAAAGACTCCTTTTGGAGATGTTATCGTAACGTCATCAGCCAGACAAGATGGATGAAAGAAACGGAATGTTATTGTCACTAGAGGCCCTTGATTATCTGACGAATATCTTCGTCGCCCAGGTTTTCCAGGGCTGCGCTGGCGAGACTTCTGACAATCTTGCCGTCTTTCATCAGATGCAACTTTGAACAGAGGGTCGATAGCTCGTCCAAGTCCTCGCTTATCAGTATGAAACTCTTGCCGCTCGCGGCGCTGTTCGCCAAGAGCCTGTAGAATTCCTCCCTAGTGCCGACGTCCACACCTGCGGTGGGGTTATCCAAGACCAAGATGTCGGGTTCCTTCGCCAACCATCTTGCAAGAATGACCTTCTGCTTGTTTCCACCGCTCAGGGACATGCATATCGCATCTGGATTGGGAGGTGCAATGTTCGTCAACTTCATGTACTCTTCAGCCAACTGCCTTTCCTTCCGCGAATCTATCATTGCCAGTTTCAAGAATCTAGTAAGTATTTTGTCCCAGTTGGAAAGAGAGATGTTTCTCTGAACAGACCATTCAATGTTCAGTTGCGATGCGTGATCACCTGTAAGGTAGCCTATCCCCATCCTAACACGAGCAGCAATACTCCCTCCCAACGACTTGCCGCCTTTCTTCAGGACCCCTCTGTCTATCCTGAGTGAGCCGATCAGAGCCATGCCTAATTCCCGTACGCCGGAGCCAATTGTCCCGTAAAAGCCGACGATCTCTCCTTCTCCCAAAGAGAAAGAGACATCGAATACTCGCTGCTTTGCAAGTTCAACTTCTAGGACTTTGGTCAAGGAGGCGTTTCTCCTTACGACTATGTCCCGCCTCTCCCTACCCATTATCAGCTTATGCAGCTCAGCCGCGCTTACCGACTTTTCGTGAAGGTCTAGGGTCCCGACATTCTTCCCGTCTCGTATGACAGTCATCCTGTCGGATATCTCTATCAGCTCTTGGAGAAGATGCGAAATTATGACGAATGAGACACGCTTCTTCCATTCGCGAACTTTGTCAAAGACGATGGAACGCTCTGTCGAACTCAGTTGAGCAGTAGGTTCGTCTAGAATGATGATCCTCTCATCACTCTTGTTCTCTCCGGTGATCATACCGAGGGAAGCTTTCGCAATGGAGACCATCCTCTGGGTCGCAGGGCTGAGGTCACGGATGAAATCATCAGAAGAGCAGGGAATCTTGAGATTTTCCAGCAGTTCCGATGTCTTGTCCCTCATGCCGCGCGAGTGCAATATGGTGCCGCGGGTGACTTCCCGCCCGAGATAGACGTACTGGTAAACCTTCAAGTCAGGGACCAATGCACCGTCCTGGTAAACCATCGAGATTCCTTGCGACTCTGCGTCGTGCGGGTTCTTCGGCGAAAATGGCCTGCCCCTGAGTTGAATTCTTCCAGCGTCAGGCTTCTGTGCTCCTATCAATACCTTCATCAGGGTCGATTTTCCAGAGCCGTTCTGACCCACGACCCCCAAGACCTCGCCCACCCTAAGGTCAAGACTCACGTTGTCGAGGGCGACGAAATCTCCGAACCTCTTCACGATACCCTCAGCTGTCAGCTCCAGTACCTCACCACTCGAGCTAGCCAAATCCCATCACTTGATGAGATGTACGACCCTCCGGTCTGTCGTCAGATAGATTGCGATTATCACTACTATCCCGAAGATTAGAGTCTTGAGGTTGGTCTCGACTGCATTGACGTTCAGTCCTGTTGTCAAGACAGCCAGCATCAACGCGCCAAGGAGGGCCCTGTGTGGTCCGCCTGCCCCTCCGGTGATCGGCGTCCCGGCGATTGTCGCTGCCGCGACAGCGGGCAGGAGGATGGGGTATGGGAGGGCGGAGGCGCCTCCCTGTTGTGCGGCGGCAAGACCCCCTGCAACGCCTGCGAGGAAACCGCTTATGGCGAATGCCGCAAGCTGATACTTCATCACATTGATGCCCGAGAACCGTGTTGCCTCGTAGTTTGCTCCAATCGAATAGACTACGCGGCCGAACTTTGTTTTAAGAGCCACGAAGATGAAGAAGACAGTCAGAATCATTGCCCAGACCATCATGAGCGGTATGACACTTGCAACGAAGGAGATCGCAATTGCCCGGAAGCTCTCCTCGGTAGCGAAGAGATAGTACTGTCCCGTCACGACGATCTGGGCCACTCCTTGATAAATTATCATGGTTGCAAGCGTCGCGATGAAAGAAGGGATTCTTCCGAACTTAAAGACCATGCCATTCATCAGGCCGAAGATTGCTCCGGTCGCTGGCCCGACTAGTATAGCAACGGGTCCGAGCTGCGATGCAAAGAGCGCAGTGAAGACGCTTGTCAGGATGTAGATGCTTCCAATTGACAGATCGAAGGAACGGGCCATCAGGACGAAGGTCTCGCCCACAGCGAGCAGTAGAATTGGGACCAAAGTGAGCTGGATGACGATAATACCTCGAACCGAGAGAAAACCGGGGCTCGCGACAGAGAACAAGACTATCATCCCGATCAGCAGTCCGAGGTTCGAAACGATAAGCCTCTCCTGTAGCCTTCTCCCGCCGAGTTTCAACAAATCAATACATCAACCTCATTGGATGATGCCCGTCTTGATGCCCCTCGACACCGCGACCGCCGCGATGATTATTATCACACCCTGCACTACGAAGAGCGCAAGCGCGTCCAATCCCATGACGGTAAGTCCGTTGTTGATGATGCTCAGGATGAGGGCCCCAATGACTGTCCTGTGAAAGCCGCCGACACCACCAGCGAGAGCAGTTCCGCCCAAAACTACTGCTGCCAACGTGACGAAGGTCAAGGAGTCTGTGAAAGTCGGACTCGCTGTGTTCAGGTAGGGGAGGTACAGGAAGCCCGCCACAGCAGAGATTGCGCCACTCAATCCGAAGACCAGGACCTGGTAACCTGTCACATTGATACCGTACAGCAGAGTGGAACTTGCGCTCGAGCCAATGGCATAGATCCTTAGTCCGAACCTTGTCTTCTGCGAGATCATGTAGAACAGAATGCTTTCACCAGCCGCCCAGTAGAAAAGCGAGAAGCTTCTTGGGACGTTCAGAAGGGGTATCGTCGGAAGGAAGACGTCGAGTCTTCCCTCGATCGGTATGCCATTGGTGAGAACATGCGCAGTTACTGCTAAGTACTTCTCAAGTCCGGTCGTCACGAACAGAGTGCCAAGGGTAACGAGGAAGGAAGGAATCCGTGCCTTGGTGAAGATCAGGCCGTTCAGGGATCCAAATCCTGCTCCCACCAGTATCCCAACGGCGATGGCACCATAGCCAATAACGGGAAGAATCAGTCCTATCAGGATCCCAACCAAACCAGCGATCCCCGCCTGAGATATGTCGAGCGACCCCGCCATGACGACCCAGCTTATACCTAGCGACAGTATCAACAGCACCGAAAAATTCGAAAGAATCGAGACGATGTTCGAGGGACGGAGGAAGCCAGAAGAACCTATGGCAAAGGCGACAACAAGTACTACAAGGAATAATATGAGGATGGAGTCCCTGATTCTCTTCCTCAGCCTGCTCGAATTCACGTTCATCCCGTAGCGCTCTGGAATGGGTGATTGCGCTACAGCTAGGGGCTACTTAAGACTAGGTCATTGGTCTTTTCTGGCGACTCTTGGAGACCACCGCCCTTTCCATCTTGCCATTGTCAGGAGCCAGAGACTTCGGTCTCAAAGTCTGATACCCGTGTTCGCATGGATTCTCTACCGAGTAATGCAGGACCCTTGTGTTGAGGTCGTAAATCAGTGAACTTATCGTTGTGAAGCCTTTCATCGGATCAACCTTCGGGTCTGCATGTCTGCATATTGAGTTGGGATAACTGAAATGGTCGGTGAAGACGGCCTTGAAATCCTCGACTCTGATCTTGCCGCGACGCCGGGCGAGCAACTTCATGGCCCTGTGCGAGCGGATGAGAGAATCAGGAATCGAGGTTCTGAAGAGGTCTTGGACCTGATGCCTGAGTTCGATGAAATGATTGGTGTGCGACAGTATTCCTTCTTCAGGGTACATCACTCCGATATTGTCGGGGGTAATCTCCAAGTCAATCACTTCGCCATCCTCGTGAGAAATCATCATGTTGCCCGAGAGAGATCTTTGTGCTTTGAAGACCCTTGAAAGGGCGCCATCCAACGTGATGGAATTGTTGACACCCCTAATCAGGATCCAGTAAGGAACGCCGTGGTCGGCGGAATCGCGGTGCGATATGAGCCCGTTCGCAGTCACGCCTATCCCTGCAGAATTGAAACCGAGAATTCCCATTCTCCCAGCTTCCGTGATTCCAGCAATGTTGGGCTTACCGTTGTCTTGGATCTCCTCTACCAGAATGCACCTTTCGAGGTTCCGGAAATCCCAGTTTTGACCGTGAATCGTATGGCCATTCGCCGTCACTTCTCCTGTGGCGGCAAGGGATGTGCACGCCTCTCCTGTGGGTTTAGCGATCCCCATTCTAGAGATGGCAAGCTCGTACCTTGCGTTTATCGCCATGAGGTCCTCCAGGGTCAGTTTGGCACTGTCGGCCATTCCTTGAATCTCCTCCAGAATCTCGGGGTCGTAATTCTTGATGGGCTCGACGAAATTGCGCATGAACTTGTAGACGGCTTCTTCATCTAGTCCTCCATACTTCTTCCACGAAGTGAAATAGTAGTCTCTATTGCCACGGATGAGATGACCCCCCTTCTGACCCAGTTGGGCACCTCTCTCATAGGCACTCCCTTTCACAAGGACACTGAGTAGGTTCAAACCCATTTGTTACTAAGAGCACGAACTTCTTATTTAAGTCTGTCTGGAGTAGTTTGAAGGGCGCCATTATCTTGTCGGCCCCTGAATCTCCTCATGAATTCAGTTTTCATCTTAGGTGCTGAAGAGTTACCACCACCGGTTTGAACTCTTCTGAATTTGTGGAGGAACTCCCAGAGCGCCATGCGGAAATCAGTACCGTTCCCGTAGCGTGAGAACCTCGGCCGCCAGACAAAGGCCGTGCGCGGAGCACTTTCTGACGCATCATACCAAGTGCTCCAGAATTTTCGGAATCTGAGAATACCGCTCGGCCACATGAACGCCGGCGTCCTTGAGAGCCTCCATCTTGGTGGAGGGGAGCCCTGCGTTGCTCTGTATCATCGCGCCCGCGTGCCCGAACTTCACACCTCGAGGCAGTTCCTCTGTAAATCTGCCTGCCACGTAAGCCACGACCGGCTTCTTGAATTCCCCACCACGGACAAACTCTGCGACCTCCTCCTCCATGGCACCCCCTGGCTCACAGAATAGAACGGCGGCACCTGTTTCGGGGTCATGCTCCAAAATCTGCAGCATCTCCTTCATGGTTGTTCCCAATATCGGGTCACCTCCGATGGCGATGTTCAGGCTGACACCAAGCCCCTCCCTCTTGAGCATCCAAGAGGTCTCGGCACTCATCCCTCCACTCCGCGAGATGATGCTAACATTACCTTCAGAGAAAATCCTCTCGGGCCTGTCGCCGCCGATCGGACCCAGCTTCAGTCTTCGACTCGGCTTGATGAGTCCAACAGTGTTGGGACCCACGATTCGCGACCCCTTCGATTGTGCTCTCGCGATAATTTCCATGGTATCCTTCTGCGGGACTCTCTCTGTTACGATGAGAACCAACGGCATGCCCGCTTCCACGGCCTCGAGACATGCGTCCCTCACAAACGGAGCAGAGACGTAGATCAACGAGACATTCGGCCTGTGTTGCTCGACGGCTTCACCCACGGAATCATAGACAGGGACGGACTCCACCGTCCGCCCACCCTTGCCCGGGCTCACTCCAGCGACGACCCGAGTCCCATACTGGACCATGTGCTTAGCCACTGCTGCTGCCTCGACGCCTGTTATCCCCTGAATCAGAACCCGACAGTCCTCCAAGATGGAATTGAACGATGCAGGCGATCTATCCAATATTCCTCATTCTCTCAACGATTAATCGGGCCGACTCATCCATGGTCAAGTCCTCTCCGTGGTATTCAAAACCGGCGCTCTCAACCACCTCCTTCGCGGATTCATCGCTCAGTCCGGCGAGTCTTATCACGACAGGAAATCTTCTCGTGTCCAAGCGAGACTCTTTCAGAACCTTCGTGATTGCTCCCGCTGCAGTGTCGATTCTGGTGTTGTTGCTGATGTTCAGACAGACCAAAAGGCCTTTGACGCCTGGCTTGGAAAGTACTACACGCGTAAGGGTCTCCATCTTTCGAGCAGAAGGGTTCCCACCCCATTCGGAGTAGTTTGCCGGCTTTCCACCGAATGCGCGAACCGCGTCCTGCAGCATGAGGCTTCCTCCTCCTCCGCCACAGATGAAGCCGATGTCACCCCCCTCGAATTCCGCGTATCGGACATCGCCTTTCGACGGTTCATCGAGATCAGCCTGAACAACGAGCTGCTCCCTCTCGGTCAAGGGTCTCCATAGTCTGTCCAGCCCGTGGACTACCTTACCCTCCAATTCTGGATGCCTGAACAATGCGTCATCGTCCACCTCAAGAACGCAGGAGGCCACTACAACACGCTCCTCCGGCGTTATCGCGATTGGATTGACCTCGAGGAGGGTGGCATCGAAGTTGCTGTAAATCGTGAAAATCCGATGGAGGAGCGATGTGACTTCGACCAGCAATGGCCCCCTGACCCCCGCCCTAATCCAGAGCTCCCTTGCACGAAATGGCTCGAGGCGGCCCGTGGGGTCAACGACCTGATAAGCCGATGATTCCGGTGATTTCGCATGAATCTCCTGGACATCGACTCCTCCCTGCGAACTCACCAGAACGATAGGGCTCCTGCTGGCAGTATCATTCAGTACGGCAGCGTAGAGCTCTCGTGAAATCTTAATGAGCTCTTCGACCAGGACTTTCCCAACGGTAAAGCCATTAACGCTGGCACCAAGTAGGTCCTTCACCGTCCTTGAGCACTCTTCTGCGGTTTCCGCGGTCTTCACCAGACCGAGCTTCTGCCTCCCGCCGAACGGAAGAAGTGCCTTCAATATGGTGGGTTGGTCCAACTCCCGAGCGAAGATTTCTGCCTCTTCTGGTTCAGTCACAACGGTTGACTTTGGGACTGCTACGCCAGCATTAGCAAGGAGCCTCTTCGCGTCGTCCTCGAGAAGGCGCGCCAAAGCGATTGTTGTCTCTGGGCTCTGTGAGCGTCGATTGAGGGTTTATGAACGCTACGAAAATCCTGGCCCGGACTGTTCAAGTCAACTTCCGAAAAGTCATGGTTCCCGTTCGTGCGATAGCTCTAGTGTTTAGAACGCTTGCTTTTCGCTGTAGGATAGGCACTTTTCGTTTCTGTGCC
>VBBE01000197.1 GCA_005884605.1 Candidatus Bathyarchaeota archaeon | reverse complement strand
ATTTCCCACAGATGTACGTCCAGAGGGATGATGGTCTGAAACATCCAGCCAAGCGTGTCCCGCAAGGCAGGCCGCGCCTCAGCCAGCTTCTCAAGCTCCCTCAGTGCACCGTCCTTCAAGTCTACTTTTAGCAAGTCGGAATGAAGCTTGACTTGAAAGTGAGGTTTGTCCAGCATCAACACTGCAGGCTTATCCGGCAAACCCGAAACCTCAGCTCTAGCAAATGGGCCGGTTCGTATTTATTCTTATCAGACGGTGAAAGCCTGCGGTATAAGTGAGTATTCTCTCTGAAGAGCAAGGATCTACCACAGTATTAGCGTTCTCCGCGGAAAGAGCTTTTTCTTCTAATATCTATCAATAACCACCTACTGAAATCGATCGCCTCGGTACTGGCAGGAACTCTTCTCGGACTTATAGGTCCGTTCAAAGTTGTTGGCGACTACCTGAAGGGCCTTGCTGAAAATCGCGAGGTCGGGAATCAGTTGCCAAGCGTGTTGCAATCACTCGATCTCTTCGAAACTTCCGCAAAGGCTTCCCGAGAAATTGGAGAGGAGCTGTACACGACCTTCGATCGTCTCCCGCTTTCAATGTCTGTTCAGGAGGCAGTATCGCCTGTTCCGTGGAGATTCTCCGGGATATCGCCCCGCAAATACTGAAGAAAGAAATGTTAGCCGGGTTTACTACGACACCACGCCGAAACCACCTGGAACTATCGAGTTCGAATAAGCAATGACGACGATACCCGTCGTTTACGTCAAGGGTCCAATGATTATCTTACGACAATTCCCACTCCAATCCATAACCGAAGAGCTCATGACTGAGACTTACCACCGCTAAACGGCGTCTATGGTGATGTTTCCGGCAGGAACCCTCTGCCACTCAGTTTGCACCTTAACGTATGCGGATTGATCTCCACAAGATATCGTGGCACCGGTGGTTCCCGGACCATAGGCATTAGCTCGAGTGTCGACTATGCATTGAGCAAATCCATTCACGGTTACATCTCCATTGTAGCCACTCCCAGAAGCGGCGTCAAGTCTGAAAGAAGAAGAGGAAGGGATCTTGAGAGCTATGCCCCCACCATTGTATGCGATTATTGAATAGTCTCCATGAGCAACTGGGGTCAGAATCATTTTGATTCCTCCGCTCTGGGAGGACACGTAGGCGCGGCTGACGTTGAGGCTGTCCAGCTGAACCGGACCGTCACCGATCGCGGTTATTCCAATTCTTGTAATAGTTACCCTTGATGGGAGGTACAGATTAACATTCACCACGTAGCTTCGTCCTGTAGTCTTGTCATCATAAATCGGCCGGAAGCTGATGCTTCCTTCGGTGTTCTGTTCTTGGATGCGCACGTAGTCTGGAGTTGCGCCTTCCCCAGCCACGACGATTGTCCCATTGATCAAGACCCGTGGCTCATTCCAACTGGTTACATCTATGCTCCCGGTTACATCGGACACATCGATCGAGGATCCGGTTGTGGAGACAGTTTCGAGGAAACTGAACGTTTTTGGTGCCGGAGTATTGTAAGAGAGATGAGAAGTTAGAAAAATTGATCCTGTCAGTGCGGTTGTGAGTATGATGGCTCTAGGGAATCCCAAAGCTCTGTTGGGAAACAATAATTCCCAGGACCACTCCGGCTACCATGCCGATCAGGGTCAATGCCAGCATTACCTGGAGAGCCCAAAGCTTGCCGTCCAAGAGTCCCTTCGCCAGCATAATGAAACCAACCCCCAAACCCGAGAAAGCAACTCCAACGATTCCGAGTATGGGAAGAAAGAGCAACACTAACCCTTCGATAAAGAATCCCAGTCCGAGAACTGCATTCTCCAAGACCATAAGTTCAATCCCCAAAGGTCTTCTGCTCAGGGTCGTGTAGTCCGGCTTATTGACAAGCCAGTACGCGAACGCGATTACTCCGAGGGCTATGTAAATGACGAGGATGTCCCGGGCGTTATCGATGGTTCCCGGAACCGTCGGGGGGATGAACCTCGTTAGCGTCCAGTCTTGGAGAACCCCGACGAACATGGTCAAACTGAGCAGAAAAACCGTGTTGGACCTCAACAGATCAGACTCTCTAAGCCATACTAGGTTTCTAAGTATTTTGGAAGCGAGCAAGAAGGCAAAGTTCTTCCTTCGGAAATGCCTCCATCATTCAGCACAATTTCGTCAAAACTCGAATTTTATTCTTATACGCAATTGAGGGGCCCACGTAGTTAGATACTGCCGATAACAGGCTTCAGGATGAGTAACATTACAGCTAGGATAGAGCAGAATAATCCTGCGATAAAAGACAGCGCGCTGGAGGTCCACAATTTCTTCCTAGTCGGATAGATCGTGTATGAGAACACGGAGAATGCTGATAGAAGAAAGCCCATTGCGCCTGCCAAAAGCGTATAGTTCAACATAAGTCCTGGAGAACTCGAAAACTGTAACACCGCCAGGTCAAGACCTGCTAGGGTCGCTGGGTACGAAGCGTTGACTATCGGTTTGATAAATTTCTCTTCAAATTCTTCCATTGAACGAGCCTCATGTTCTAAACTTGGCTGGGACCACTCCCGCTTTAGCGTTTGTGACTTCTCTTCAGATCGAAGAATATTGGTGGACCGGGCGGGATTTGAACCCGCGGCCTTTCGGTTACTCTAGATCGATCGTGATCTATGCGAACCGAACGTTCTTCAGCCCAAGACTTGATCCATCTCGGTATACCAGGCTGAACTACCGGCCCAGCAGAATCGCGCCGATGCCTCGGACGGACTTAAAGACTTTGGATATTCCTTTCCCTCTGGAAGCTCTTACAACGGCAAAGTTTGAGGAATCGATTACTTGAGGGATAGTGAGATAGAGAGAGTCTAAGGTGCTTGATGTTTGGAAGACCACTCTCCCCGTCCGAGGACGTGCAGGACATAGAACCGCACGGCCTAGTTGGTCGACGACCGACTCTTAATATGCTACTGCCTTCCATCGTTCAAAGGATAATACACCGAATGGTTGGACAATTTTCTGTAGCAAATTGGACACCGTTTGAGGATGAATCTCACCACTAGTGAGACGGAAATTGCCCATATCAGGAAGAGCGCGGCGAAGTCAAGCGCCTCGTTCGTCACATAATTCGCACCCTTTCCGCAAACGGGACCGGTTACGGTATGTAATCGGGTCCGGTCTTAAGAGCTCTATGGGCAGTTCGTTAAGTCATGCTATGAGAGCTACTCAGAAGGTAATCCGTGGGGCTGGGATCGCTAGAAAGCTCCGCGTAAGTCTTAATACACCTCCCAGTCCGGCACGAAAAAACGTCGGGCCCGTAGCTCAGCACGGTAACGTTGGCTTTGGACAACGCCAAGGAGCACACGACTGATAATCGTGGGGTCGAGAGTTCAAATCTCTCCGGGCCCATCAGCTAACGCTCCCACTAACCCGGCGATTGAAACTACCGAAACCTCGGCTTCTAAGTAGAAGCTATACTTCTCAACCAAGTATGGCGGAGTTACGACTATTGCCTTCTCGAGAAGAGATTCCTGATTGAGCAATTCGAATTTTTTCGATAAGCTTGCAGCTTTGATAGAGGCCTTAGGCTCGCAAGTACATTCCACGTAAATTCGACCTATCCTAAAATCGGGCGCGATTCTCCGAATCCCAATCCTGACAATTGGTTCGTATTCTACGCTGAGACCTGATTGTAGAAGCAGTTCGTAAACGTCCCTCTCGAGCTTATTGTACATTAGTATTCCATTTGGACCGGTCACGTGACGTCGAGGGTTCCTGTTGCTCTTCAGAGAACTTGCAGCTCCGATAGAAGCAATGTAGGTCATGTGATCCACTGAATTGGAACGCCCGGCGCGTCTCCCACGTTTCACTCGATCTTCGAGTGTAAGATTACATCCATATCGAGCGATTTTCTTAAGGCCACCTTTCGTTTGCCCCCAGCTTGGAGGTCGAAGTGTATGTGCAAGATCGCTAATCTCTTTATCACTATTTTCGCAAATTACTTCGACAACGTTCAACGGAGGGAGGCATTGGCCAAGATACCACTTCCTGAAACCTCTGAAACCAAACGGACGAATCGTCAAATTAGACAGCCGCGTGTAGTAGTCTTTCCAGCTTTCCCCGCCACCTTTCGAAACAAGGAAAAATCTCCGTTGGAGTGTGGAGGAGCCAAAATCAACCCTGCATAACTGCCGGTTAGAGAACTTGAGAAGCGATGGACGCAATTCTTGAGAGTCGCTCTAATTTGAGACCTTGATTGAACAGAGAGGTCGCCGAACGTGTTATCTTGA
>VBBE01000115.1 GCA_005884605.1 Candidatus Bathyarchaeota archaeon | reverse complement strand
ACCGTTGCTTCTTTGAAGGCGAGTTCGGCCCTTTCTCTCAGAATATTTTCCAACTGTGGGGTGGTGTAGTGGTCTAGACGGATGACGTTTCGCTGGAGTGTGCTCTGAGTGCTTCTGTCGAGGTCTTCGAGATTCTTGATCTCTCGCAGGATGATTATGAGGGACAATCTTACTGGCCGGCCAGGGCGCTCCTCTTGGATGCGTGTGAGGTTGTAGAGGCTGGTGGAGCCTTCTGCTTTGATGAGCGAGTCTGCCTCGTCGAGGGTGAGGATGACGTGGAGTTTCTTGTCCTCCAGCTGGTCTAGGAGGATGTGTAGTAGTTCCTCGCTAGAGAAACCTCGCTGGGGGAATTGGGGCGTGAAGGTCTGGAGGACTCGTTTGAGGATCATGAAGAGGCTTCCCCGGTACTCGCGGCAGTTGACGTGTATGTAGGCGAGGTTGAGCTTCATGGTCTTGGCGGTGCGCTGGATGTCGGTGCCGAACCGTTGTGTCAGAACGGTCTTACCGGTTCCAATGTCGCCGGTGATGAGGACCTTGGGGCTGGTGGTTCCGGGTTTGTCTATGACTGATCGGAAGAGTTCTGCGAGGAATCGTAGCTGGTTTTCCCGGTGGGGTAGCCGGTTTGGGAGCCACTCAAGGCTGAGAGGGCCTTCGTCTTTGAATATGGTGGGTTTGGAGAGAGCCTCGCGTACTATCTCGGAGGGGGCAGAGAGGCTTGTTTTCTCAATCATGACGAATACTTACACCTGAAAGCTCTCAAACTATACTGATGAACGTATAAAATGAGCAGAGATGGATAAAAGTAATCGGGCCACCATTCGTTCGTCGGTCACAGGCATAAACTAGCAAGGCATAGTGCAAGTCGGAGCCTTTGAGGTAAGATTCAGGTATTGTAGGGTCGGTAGGAAATATAATGCATGAAATGGTCTTGGTGAACCCCAACCTACGAAAGGTTGCCCGACGACTTGAGGGGAGAAGTTTTCAGCTATTAGGATTCTTGTTCTACAAAAGCAAGGCTTACCACAGTTTCGGAATCGTGCTCACCAGGCAATTCTCAAATATGGTCTGAAGTCCATTTGAACTTGGATTTTTGGATTCACATGTGCAACCTCTCAGACTTTGATTCCCTCTCGATGGGACCGATCCATCGTTCGTATGTAGAGAATGAGTTGGAGATGTGGCATGTAGCCTATCTCCCGGTGGGCAAAACCGTGTTGGACTTGGGTGCTGGGTGCGGAGAAACAGCGTTCTTCTATTTGAATCACGGTGCTGATCATGTCATCTGCGTGGAATCCGATCCAGAAGCTGTCGCCCATTTGAGAAGGAATTTTGAGGGAGACTCACGGGTGACGATACTCCCAGTCCACGTGGACTCAGTTAAGATAGACATAGAGGGGAGCGAAGATGGTATGGTCTTAGAGACGCATTTTCCTTTCAGGTTCAGATCCGTTCGCCAATTAGGACCGAATGTAAAATTGTGGAGGTTGGAGAAGAGATGGTTTTCTCTTCACAATTTCAGAATCGCAGCAGCTCATAAGATAAGAACCGCTGTACTTGACAAATTAGGTTTGTAAGACGATGAATGTCAGCAATCTCACGCCTTGTCCATCACAACCTCCACACCTCGTTCTCGTTCGGATGGAGTCGCATACCTGGATGGTAAGAGACAAACACTAGCTGGAACAATATTCTGGGACTAAGGAAAGTTGTGAGCTGCTTCAAGAATGACCTAGTGCCGCTGCCTCTAGGAGAGGGTCTTCCTTGAGAGTTCTGATCGTGCATCCCCTCATGTCCGCTATGGGTGGTGGCGAAAGACTCTGTTGCGAAACCATGAGGGCACTAATCGGCAGGGGCGATAAGCCTACACTCCTGTCTGGCGAGTTCAAGATCGATCGTCTTGAGCGATTTTTTGGATATGAGGGGCTCTTTAAGGACATATCAGTCAAATCCTACGCCGCTGATTCAGGAGACAGATTCGGGACTTACAAGCATCTTCTTCACCATGTCAAGGCGCAACGGAAGATTATCTCAGCGGACCCCAATTATGACCTCGTCTTCTCCACTCAAGACGCAGGTTACATTCCAGACATTTCAAGGCCGATCTTTCAATGGGGATACTTCCCAAACGCTCTAACGGGGGGAATCTACGGATGGCCGTTACGAGTGCATTATTCGCGGAAAATCCGGCGTATTAACCTCGTTCTTGCAATAAGTGAATATTCCAAGTCACATTTTGATCAAGAGTGGAAGATTCCGACAGTTCTAGTCTACCCCGCATGTAACATGATACAACCAAGTCAGGTTAGGGATAACGTTGTAGTCACCGTTGCAAGAGGTGTGCCCGAGAAGAATCTTGAGCTATTCTGGGAAGTTGCGAAACGATTCCCAAGCCATGAGTTTGTTCTTCTTTTGACACGAGATCCGCGTTTCGTGGAATATTCCATGGCCCTAGAATGCACAGCACCCGCGAACGGTCGGGTGATCGTCAATCCCGACAAGGAAATGTATCAAGAGACTCTCTCAAGGTCCAAAATCTACCTTCATCTTATGCGAGGAGAACACTTCGGAATAACAGTTGTTGAATCGATGTCGGCGGGCTGCGTTCCAGTAGTTCATGACAGCGGCGGGCCAAAGGAGATAGTTGGGAGCTCAGGTCTTCTTTGGCATAGGGAGGATGAGATCCCGATACTTTTGGCAATCGCAGACGCTTCTTATGAAGCCATGTCGAAGCTTTCTATGGAACGGGCCAAAGCCTTCAGCAGAGAAAAATTCGATAAATCGTTCGGCGAAGTGCTCGCAAGAACAGTCTCAAGAGTTCCATAGCTCGACCTAAGTAAAGAAGAGGGACCAAGCTCAATCTCTAGTCAAGCAATTACGTGACATTGAATTTTCGGATAGTTGGCTCATCAAGGGCGTCCTCTCGAATTGGTTCAGGTCCAAAGCCATGCATTTCGCTGGCTCTACTGGTTAAGGGCCGTCTCATACCAAGCCGCGTCCCAACCCTAAGCGTCGTACGAAGCCGATTGATCAAAGACCTATCTCTGATTTCTTTAGGCGTCTCTCGAAGGACTCTCACATTGAGACTCACGTAACTTGAAATCCCCGGACACTGACATAGGTAGTTAACCTCGTTTCCTGCCTCCGGAAAGGGCTCTGGCACGCCATATCCGCGCCGTTCCCAAACCCATCTAGGATACACGGCGAAACCACCGCATCCTCGAACGCTCTCCCACCCCTCGGGCATTCCCTCGTGTCTCGGATAATAGTCAAACCTCTTGTCTCTCATTTCGGGCGTCGCCCAGGTGTCCCAGTATCTCAAC
Organism: Candidatus Bathyarchaeota archaeon; assembly: GCA_005884605.1. The sequence continues at coordinate 29,557 of VBBE01000115.1, read as the reverse complement.
TTCAAAGGAATTCTCGAGTAATCCGAGAACCAGTTTGTCGCACCAAGCACACATTCTGCATCGTAGTTGGAGTACTCCTTGAGCAAAGACCGTATTTCGTGTGCGTAGCTCAGATAGTAGCTGTCGATGCTCAGAAAGTGTTCCGTGTTTGGGTGCAGTTCAAGAGCTCGCTTGTGGGCTGCATTCCGACGTGCAGCTAAGTAACGTATCCTTTCCCTGGTCTTCACAGGCGGATAGTGTGGAAAGTCTTTGTATCCTTCAGCATGGCAATAGAATGGAATCTCTGGAACGCTCCAAGCTTCTTCCTTTCCACTGATACAAACCGCGACGATATTCTCCTTCATCTAAATCGTCTCTCAGAGAACTGAGCTGTGATTAGTAGCCCGGAGAGTTTTCCGTGCCATTTCAATGGGATTCTGATTCTGGAAAAGAGTGCCACGATATATTTGGGCATAGGATGCCATTGTTTTGCTCCTCGTCTCAGGAACTAAGGTCGAATTGCCCCAGGTTAGGTTGAAGATTCTTGGTGTCCTTCGTCACTATTCTGAACTTCGGCAATGGAACAATAAACTTGCCTCCGGAATGCAAATAATCACTTTCCTGTCGTCCGATCTCATCGAGAAAGTGGTGCGGGAGCACCAGAAAATAGTCGGGCATGTCCCTTCGGGCCTCATCTTTTGACACAATCGGGATTCCAGTTCCAGGTGTCGTTCGTCCCCACTTCTCGGGGTTTGCATCTGTCGCCTTCTCGATCAGATGATGATCAAGTTTGCAATACTGCAGAATTGTGTTCCCCCTGGTCGAAGCACCATAAACATAGACCCTCTTGCCATCCTCGACCTCTTTCGCCACAAACCTCCGCAACTGCAAACTCACCCTTCGGACATTTTTATCGAACTCCTTGTAGATTGAGGGTCGCCTCGAAAACAGCTTATTTTCATAGTCTTTCAATCTCGAGACACTCATGCTTACGGGAAATCTATCCTTATGCGAAACGTAGGTGCGGAAACTACCACCGTTTACATCATTTGTCTCAACGTCAAAAATCTCAAGATTACTCTCCGTCAAGAGGAGGCTTAGTGTCTGTAGAGAAAAGTAAGTAAGATGCTCATGTCCTATGTTATCGAATCCGTTCTGTTCCAGCATCGTTGGCAAATAGTTTTGCTGTATGACCCAGATTCCTCGGGGATCAAGAATCTTTGAGACGTCGATTACAAAGCCCGCAGGGTCGTCTAGATCGTAGAACATGGCAATGCTGGTTACGATCTTAGCCTTTGAATCGGCGAATTTTTTTCTGAACAGGTCGAACGCGAAGTAGTCGTTAAAGACGTAATCTGTTCCTTTCTTGGCGTCCTCGACGAGATTCGTGGCGGGTTCAAACCCAACTCGCCGTAACTCGGTTGGCTTGTAAGCACGTAGAAGCGTGCCATCGTTGCATCCAATGTCCACTACAAGGTCGCCCGTGTTGGGTTTCGCAACACCGTAGGCCTTCACAGCGATGTCCTCCAGAGCCATTCGCATCGTAGAGCTAATTCCTGAACGATACCAGTAATGACGATAGAGCGAGTCTCGGGGGAAGGTATGCTTCAGTTGAACCAAATTGCAATTGGCGCATCGTACCAACTCAAGGGGCGATCGAGGATTGCCACCTCTAGAAGTAACAAAATCAGAGACGTATTGGTTGCCAAGCGACAATATTCGTACGAATTTTCCTGAATGGCATAACCGGCACTTATCGATTGGAATAGAGATTGGGCTCAAGGATTCTCTTGTCTTCGGTGAAACCAAGTCCGTACTAGATTACCATCGAGCTTCAAGCCGTCTATAAACTACTTGACTCAATGATGAATTTTGGACCGCTTGGGTGTTCTTTCTGATACTTTCGATGTGACTATCGTCGAGAGAACATGTTATGGTCCCCTTCCTGGGGCAGACGTCAAAACTTGACTGCAAGATTATTATCTGTTGTAGGGAACAATTCCCAAGGGTACTATGTTGAGTCTAGAGGAGCTTGCGTCAAGGAAATCCATTGAACGCAAAGGAGTGCCACCGATGTCTCAGCGAGAGGCCGAACGGTTCTTGCGGGTCCTTCAAGGTTGGACCCAGGCAAATGGGTCGATCGAAAAGGAGTTCCGTTTCAAGTCCTATCAGGATGGATTGGATTTTGCCTACTCGGTGGGAGAGATCGCAGAGGAACAAGACCATCACCCAGATATTCTGATAAAATGGAGGCACGTGAAGCTAACCCTGTCTACTCATTCTGTCAAAGGGTTGAGCGAAAATGACTTCATAGTGGCGGCGAAGGCCGAACTCAAGTACCGAAACTCTGGCTTCGGTTGAGCATATGCTCGCTCGAATATCCGTCGAATAGGTCAGTCAGTGCTTTTCAATCAAGCTTGCTTCTATAGATGCCCCTTTTCCACACTACTGCGCCAACTGCTAGGGCTCCGGTTAGGGCGACCGCGGTCGTTGTTAAGGCTGGGGCTTGTGCGCTTAACCATGTCGGTTTTACTTCGAATGTTGTGAGTGCCGATGAATCTTGGACATTTGCGACGTGAGCTTTTGCGACGACAGCGTATGTTCCTACCGGCCCGGTTGTTGGAACTGTGTATGCAGACTTGAACAACCCGCCACCAACGAATGTTGTGGTAAGAGTAACATTGGATCCATCAGGCCTCATGAGCGTTAGTTGCAATTGAAGCGTTGTAGCGTTGAGAGGTGCCCCGCTGAGGGTTGCCAGCGTGTATATTGTAGCGGTGTCTGCTGGAAAGTATAGGGTCCCAACGTCTACATTGATCGCCAGGGTGTCGATCCGTGTGACGGTGAAATTCGCGACAGCCGAGATTTTGCTGAATGGGTCGCTCGCCTTGACGAGGTGTAATCCAGGTTGAGCATCGGGGACGTTAAACGTGAATGTGGAAGTCCCATTTGTGAGGCTTGCAACCCCCAAGAATGCATCGTCGAAGGTCACTTCAACCTGAGCTGACGGAATTCCGGATCCATACACTGACACCTTTGTGCCAATCGGCCCGCGACTTGGATTAACTTCGATCGAGGGGACTACAAAGAATCCACCGAACACAACTCCGGCCGGATTCCCGGCGTAATTGCTCGGGCAGCATATTCCGAAGGGCCCGTTCTCTGCCCGGACTGTCAAAATGTTAGTCCCAGCAGTTAGGAAAGGTGTGAGGTTGAAAGTGGTCAAGAACGCTTGAGCCTGCGTGGCGGTTGAATAGTCCGAGATGCTTCCTATGCTTCCGACTATATGCCCATTGACACGAAGCTCTGCAAGATCATCAGCGGAAATTGAAATGAAACCGATTGGTTGGGTTCCATTTAGCTGGAAGGTTTTGGAGAAGAAGAACTGGTTGAACTCTGCAGGTGTCGTCGTTCCATTGATATTGGGTGCCCATATCCAATGGGCGGCTGGAATCGAGGAAAGGTCTGAAGTCCAGCCTCCGGTACTGTGCCCATAGATGGTAGCCCCGGCGGGGCAAGTTGAAGGAATAGAGGAAGTTAGACACACAAACTGCGCAAGACCAAGGGATGTTGCGGCCCCCAGAGCCGGATCGGCGTTGTAGACCTGCCAGCTTGTATCCGAGACAAACGTGGCTGGTCCGGTCATTCCCGAAGAATTTGCATGAGGTATCAGAGATGGCAACGTTAGGGTAAGTAGGAAAAATGCGACTCTAATTGCACTCGGAGGTCAATTCCCTTCAATCTTGAGAGTCAGAGGCGTCCTTGTCCGATCCCTCATCGGACTATCTTCGGGTCCTTAGAGTCTCTTCTACCGCCTTGAGTTTGTTTTCAATCGCTGTGAGTCGGTCAAGTATCTCTTTGAGGATTCGGACGCTTTCGTCGTTTCTCGGTACGTACTGGCTCGAGGGCTTAAGGGGTGATGGGATCGGTTGAATGGGTGCCGGATGCAACGGGTCAAACGGGCGCCTGGGTTCCATTTGTGCAGGCCTATTATCGAAGAGGCTGTTTTGACTCTTTCCCTCAAAGGGATGTCGATAACCGGTGGCGGACTCACCTGAAAGATGGCTCAGCCGAAGTATTTGCGGACCATCTTGACGCCAACATCGCTAGCGGCCCATTTTTCTCCATTGAACTTGACCGCGCCGAGCCGTTCAAGGTTAGCGAGGTGCTCTCCGAGCTTCTCAGCCGGAAATCCCTTTTCTTTGTGTCCCGGATAGACATCGCCTAGCGCCTTCGCGACTTCCTTTGCGCTCTTTGGGGTCTCGCAGATTCTGACGATCTGGATGTTGACTTCGGTTGTGGTGAGGATTCGGAATATTTCCTCTTCTGAGAGGCGGGGTTTTGTCAAGCTGAAGCTAACTGCGCCTGACGCTTGCGTTGGACCAGTTTTTGGCCCGTGTCTCCTGCGACGGACGATTCGATAGCCAATTGCTCCCCATGTTGCTGCAAGGAGCGACCAGAGAAACGTCGGGTTCGCTAGAAGCCCGATGATATCTTCGAATTGTAAGATCATTGTCATCGTTCTATCTCACCCTGTGCAGCGCCGCCATCTCTATTCCTGCTGGGCCTACGCGGTACGCGTAGACCTTCATGTCGCCCAATGCTCCCGGCATTTTCAATACTCGCATCTTCCTCGCGTAGTCTTCACTACCGAACGGTTCGGTTGACAAGTCGACAACGCCATCACTTAGGTGCTGAACAGTATTCTCAATATGTTCGGTGTGAATTCCCTTCGAGGCTAGTAACAATGCTAGCCCTCCAGTAGATCTGACGTGATTCTGCAAGATCTTCAGAGTCTGCTCGACCGCTGGAAACGGTGCTGAACGGATAATATCGCTCAGACTGTCAATGACGATGGTTGTGGTGCCTAGAGGTGTGATGACTCGTGGAAACTCTTTGGCTAGTAGGTTGGCGGGGCCGATGTCCCATGAGACCTCGCCGGATATCTTTTCCTTCTTCATGCTGAAGCTGTCGATGAACCACATCTTCCTCTTCTCAAAATAACTATCCAGGCTCCAACCGAACACCGCCATTTCGGCGACAACATCTTCCCACGACCGGCCTGTTGTGAAATAGACAGCTGGTCTGCCTTCCCTCAAACCCTGGTAGAGGATCTGTTCGGCGCAGGCGGTCATCCCGGTATCCGCTTCGCCGAGAAACGTGATAATGCTCCCTGATGGAAGGCCGCCGAGCGACTCGTCGAAAGCTCCGATCCCACTTCTAATATTCGCCATTTTTTTCTCTACGCCTACTGGTGTCCCTGTTGGCCCTGTCTGCTAGAGTACTGGTCCTGGTACCCTGCTTGGTCGGGGGCTGATTGCTCCACTTGAACCCCTTGTTCCACTACCTCTGCCCCTTGGGATACTGGGATGTTACCTCTCACGACTTCTTCGTAGCTCGTGTTACCGCCGGCTTCGGCGCTTTCTCCCGCTACTGCTGTGGAGGCGCCTGTGGCCGTGGCTGACACTTCGTACGCCAACTGGACCCTTGATCACGATGCCGTCGGGTCCGATGGCGAAGGCGTAGTCGTTTAGGCTGTGGCTTGTTCCACGCATCTTCCGGACGAACAGCTTCCGTATCGGCGAGCTCTGGCGGACGAGCGACAAGACCATGACTCCAGTTGCTAGGAATTCTTCAATACCGAACCGGCTGATCAGTCCTGAGCCTTCAACGATTTCGGTGGTCATCAGTGTAGTGCATCCAACGTCTTTCAAGAGGAGTCCGACTTCGAGGAATATCTCTCGTAGAGTGTTCAGGTCGGTTACGCGGAACCCAAATCCTGGTAGTGAGTCAACGACGAGTCTTGTTGCTCCTAGTTGTTCGACTAGGATCTTGACTTCTGATAGTTTTGATCGGAGGTTGTAGAGTATTGACTGGAGGCTTTCCTGCTCGGTCACCTCTGATTCGACGCGCTGGTAGACTGCGTCGACCATGCCGATTTTTTTCTCGTTTTCGAGTTTCTTGAAGTCCCAGCCGAATCGTAGCATGTTCGCCTTGAATTCGGAGGGTGGTTCTTCGGTGCTGACGTAGACTCCCGGTTCGCCGAACTTTGTGGCTCCTTTGTAGAGGTATTGTCCGCAGCATATTGTCTTCCCGCAGCCCGCACCTCCCGCGAGGAGGACTCGGGCGCCTTTGGGGAAGCCGCCTTCGAGAACGTGGTCCAGGCCTGGGATCCCAGTATGGACCCTTTCGATCGCAGTTTCCATAATGGACCAAGGCTAGGGCGGCTAGAAGCTACCATAAGGCTACAGTAACCCTGTGGCCAATCCACAGGTTACACCACCAATCATCGCCGATCAGAGCCTTCCACGAAGGTTAGGCGTTCGACCGGGCAAGCTTCGCTGTCTATCTCCAAAAAACGTGCTGGGTCAAGGCTCCCATAGGAAGAATAACGGGCATTTTTCAAGCCCCGTATGGACTTTCCGAGCTCCGTGGTCTGTTTCGAAAAAATAAGCATGCTTTTCTGCAACTTTTCTTTCAGCGTAACTTTTCCTTTTCCGTAACTATTCTTTTCTGCCAACTATTATGTGACCCCAGGGGGTGGTCTTTTTTCCCGCGCCCCGCCCTTCGTGAAAATGCTGGGAATCCACGTTCAACGGTCACAGCCCTGAGGTTCTTCCTTCCTGAAATCGGCCCAGGCTCTCATTATCTCGCCAAGTGGCAAGCGATCGAAGAAAATCGGATACCTGGGTACAATCATGCGGTAGGAGAGGCGAGTCACAACCCTCGAAAGAGTCCCCAAGCCCATCATGTGTTAGCCAGCTTTGAATTCCGACAATATGAAACCAGTGACGCTGATTATTTCTTGGACCTCCCATCGCCGGGAAAACGAGCATTCTCACTCTTGCTTCCCCAAAGGGTTTTTAGCATAAGGACTGGGGCTCCTCGAAGCTTCCGGTGAAAAAGGATGCCAGAACGAGGATACTCAGTTACGGGCCTCGATCCAGACCGTACTGTGAAGTGTTCTGGCCGCGAACTCCGCATATCCCCAAAAGCATCCGTTGAGCTCTGTCGCACAATCAGGGGGATGAAGCTCCCTGACGCGAAAAGGCTTCTCGAACGCGTTATCGAACTCAAACAAGCAGTCGCCTATCGCCGGTTTCACAAAGAAGTTCCGCATCGGCGACAGCTGAACGAGCATTTCTATGCGGGCCGTTTTCCACAGAAAGCGGCTGGCAGACTCTTCAAGCTTTTAGAGGAGTTAGAAGCGAACGCAGAATATAGGAATCTTGACACGGAAAGGCTCAAGATAATTCATGCCGCTGCGCAGCGCGGGACTAAGATTCCGAAGAGGAATCCGAGAGCCTTCGGTCGATCCGATCTCTTGCAGGGAACTATGACGCATATCGAACTTGTCGGCTACGAGCTGGAATAATTATTGTCTGTAACCAAGTATTTTGTTAAAGACGTTTCTCGACGCCTCGAAATCGACGAACACCTCGCGCTAGAACTGAAACGCGCCGGGTACAGTCATGTCGAGCTCACAAAGAGCCCTGTGGGCACGCGAGTCGTCATCTACGCCGCGAAGCCAGGAATGGTTATTGGCCGTAGAGGCCAGAGCATTAGAGATCTGACGAAAGTGTTGGAGGAGAAATTCCATATTGAAAATCCCCAGCTTTCGGTTGCGAACATCGAGGTCCCTGAGCAAGACCCGAAGGTTGTGGCGTCCCAGGTTTCTCAGGCTCTCCAGAGAGGCGTCCACTTCCGCCGAGCCGCCTACTGGGCCATTCAGAGAGTAATGGAATCACAAGCCCTCGGCGTCGAGATCACCATCAGAGGAAAGCTCACGACAGAACGATCACGATTCGAGAAATTCAAGGCCGGCTACCTCCCACGAGTCGGAGATCCAGTGCTAAAGAGCGTGAAGACCGCGGTGGCTGATGTTCAGCTGAAGCAGGGCCTGTTTGGAATCAACGTTCGCATTCTGCCGCCGCAGATCGATTACATTGACAAGCCGATCATGCTAACCCCGCCTGCACAAACCACGCCCCAACCGGCAGCACCACCCAAGGAAATTGAACCGCTGGCCGCGCCGGAGGTTGTGGTCGAGGTAGAGACTACCGTTGGGGATGCTCCAGTCGTTGTAGAGGACAAGGAGGAAGAGGAAACTGGCGATTCTGAGAAAGCGTGAACTCAACCAGATGCTCCCTGAAGAGCGACGGAAGAAGGTCACAGAACTGCGAGCAGAACTCACCAGCATCCGAACATCCGTAAAGTCAGGTGGAACAGTGGAGAATCCCGCGCGAATACGAGAACTACGCAAGACAATCGCCCGCCTGTTAACAATCGACAACCTACCTACGAAACCAACGCCAGAGGCCTCATAGATCATGATCACACCGCAGAATATTACGGCCCACGAATGGATCGGACTCAAGGTCAAAGTAGCAAAATGCACAGACCCGACAATCCAAGGACTGGAGGGCATCGTCCGTGACGAGACAATGAACACTTTCACGATAGAAACCAACAGAAAACTCCGACAGGTCCAGAAACAAAAGACAACTTTCCGAGCAGAACTGCCGACCGAAAAGGTCGAAGTCGACGGCTCTCTCCTTCGATTCCGGCCGGAAGATAGAGTGAAGAAGGGGCTACGGAAATGGTAGTCCGAAACACCGGCCTAGACGTAAAACCGCCGAAGACAGGATGCAACGATCCCCTCTGCCCATTCCACGGACACCTCTCAGTCAGAGGAAGAGTCTTCGAAGGAACAGTAGCAGGCTCTCGATCTCCCAAGACCGTCTCCGTCGAGCGAGCATACCTCCACTACTACACAAAATATAGCAGATATGAGAGGCGGAGAAGCAAGACCCTCGCCCACAACCCACCATGCATCTCAGCAGCGGAAGGCGACAAGGTTACAATTGCAGAGTGTAGGCCTCTAAGCAAAGAGGTCACTTTCGTCGTCGTAGAGAAGACCGGAGGAGTTGCCTAATGCCCGCGCCGAAGACCCGAGCAGTCAGCGCCCGAGGAATGATAGAATACCGGCCCAAGGTCGCGCGAGGCCTACCGGTAGGATCTCGGATGACATGCGCCGACAACACTGGCGCTAAGGAATTGAAGCTCATCAACGTTCGCGGCTACCACGGCCGACTACGACGTGTCCCGGCGGCGTGCGTTGGAGATATGGTGATGATAACAGTCATGAAAGGCTCACCCAGCCTCAGGAAACAAGTCTTTCCCGCCGTCGTGGTGAGACAGGCTAGAGCCATTCGAAGACCCGATGGAACACGTCTGAGTTTTGAAGACAATGCCGCGGTCATCATGACCCCTGAAGGCGAACTGAAGGGCACTGAGATCCGTGGTCCCGTGGCGAAGGAGGCTGCTGAGCGATGGCCCCGTGTCGCGAACCTAGCGAGCACCGTGATCTAGAATGGTTTCCTCCAAGCCGTCCAAGCAAAGGAAGATGTTCTTCAACGCTCCACAACACCGCCGTCGACGAATGCTCGCCGCAAGGCTCTCCGACGATCTCACCAAGAACCACAAGGTCCGACGTCTCCCGGTAAGAACCGGTGACAGCGTCCGCGTCATGAGAGGAGACTTTGCAGGGCTCGAGGGGAAAGTCCAGCGCGTAGACTATTCCAACGGTAGAATCTTTGTCGAGGGAATGGCTCGAGAGAAGGCTGCCGGCGTCTCGTCCCAGCTGCCCATACACGTTACAAAGGTCCGGATAACTAACCTCAACCTCTCAGACAAGTGGCGGAGCGGTTTATTGTCTGAGAGAGGAAAAGCTAAGGAGGAATGAGAGATGGCTAGAAAATTCGGCCCCAGACAACTGAAACGAGAACCTTCACCTGGCTTCTGGCCAATCCACCGAAAAGAGTACACCTGGGCACCCCGGACCAGACCGGGACCCCACGCGCGCGAAAAAAGCCTACCACTAGTCGTAATCGTCCGCGAATCCCTTGGACTCGCAAATATCGCCAAGGAGGCAATCAAGATCATCAGCACTGGCAAAGTCAAGGTTGACGGCGTCGTTCGACGTGATCGCCGCTTCCCTGTGGGGTTGATGGACATCGTCCAGATCGAAGGCGTCCCACAAGTCTACAGGGCACTGCCCAAGCCGAATAGGGGACTCGTCTTGTCTCCAGCACAGGATAAAGAGGCTGCCTACAAGATTTGTAAGATAGTTGGAAAACAGAACGTTCCAGGTGGCAAGTTACAGTACAGTCTCCACGATGGAAGAAGCTTGCTCAGCGCGGCAAAGGACACTAGGCCAGGCGGGGAGGAACTCGCAGTCGGAGGCGCAATCCAGCTGAGCTTTCCAGTACAAAAAATTGTGAAGTACGTTCCCTTCCAGGTGGGTGCTCTCGGACTCGTCATCGACGGAAGAAACCAAGGATACTACGGAAAAATCAGCTCCATCACCCCGGGGACCTACGCACGCCGGAAAATTGTCAGAATTGAAACAGGCGCCGAGAGCTTTGAAACCCCCGCCGAATACGTGATACCGGTCGGAACTGACTCGCCCCTAGTGACGTTGGAGAAGTGATTGTAAAATGCAAACAACTGAGACTGTAGGCAAGACAAATCCGCTGTTGAACATAAGGATCGAGAAAGTCACCATCAACATTGCCACTGGAAAATCGGGTGAACCCTTAGAGAAGGCTAAGAAGGTGCTCAACCAGCTGACCAACAAGACTCCTACGACGAAGCTTGCGAAGAAGGCGATTAAGGACTGGGGAATCCGCAAAGGCGAACCCATTGCCACAGTCGTTACACTACGGCGCGAAGACGCGGGCCAATTCCTAACCCGCGCGCTAGACGCAGTCTCGAACAAGGTGAACGATTCCTGCTTCGATGACTATGGTAATTTTTCCTTCGGAATCAAAGAACATATCGAAATACCTGGTACCAGATATGTTCCTGAGCTCGGTATCTTTGGTGCTACCGTCCACGTTACTCTCGAACGGCCCGGATACCGATTGAGACGTCGCTCTATACGCCCTGCCAAAATCGGGAAGAATCACTATGTCTCGAAGAAGGATGCTATCCAGTTCATCCAAGAAAACTTCAGAACACAGGTAGGAAGCTGACAATCAGATGGCGAAGATAAAACCGAGGAAAGTCCGAAAATACGGAAAAGGGGCCAGACCGTGCAAACGTTGCGGCCAGTATGGACCTATAGTGCGGAAGTACGGGCTGAACTTCTGCCGCCAATGCTTTAGGGAAGTCGCCGTGGGCCTCGGATTCAAGAAGTACATGTGATCACACAATGGAACCAATCTCAAACATGTTCTCGGCCATACTCAACAACGAGCGGAGGCACAAACACGACTGCATCGTCTATCCCGCCTCGAAGCTTATGGGCCAGGTCCTGCGAGTGATGCAAAAATACGGCTATGTAGGTGAGTTCGAATTTGTTGATGACGGCCGCGGCGGAAAGTTCAAGATCCAACTCCTGGGCAGAGTCAACAACTGCGGAAGTGTCCGGCCTAGATTCTCTTCCACAGTACCAGAATTCGAAAAGTGGGGCAAACGCTACCTTCCCTCTCGAGATGTCGGCATACTTATCGTAACGACTCCGAAGGGCGTTGTCGCGCACAAGGAAGCTAGAGATATGGCTTCAGGCGGCCTCCTCCTGGGCTACGTTTACTAGGTGAATACCATGGCGCGCTTCGAAACTCTCCAGCGCACGATTCAGGTTCCAGACGGCGTCACGGTAGAAGTCAACGGGAAAACCGTCAAGGTCAAAGGCCCGCTCGGAAGCCTCCAAGAAGATCTATCTCACTTACCGGTCGAGATCACCCAGAGCGGTCGAGAAGTCCAGGTCTCAGTCACTTGGCCTCGCAAGCGAGAGATCGGTATGCTGGGAACAGCGGCAGCCCATGTTCGAAACATGATCAGAGGCGTAACAAAGGGTTACAGGTACAATCTCAGAACCGTATACGCTCACTTCCCAGTCACTGTAAAGGTCGATGAAAAGGCAAAAGCGCTCAAGGTCGAGAACTTTACTGGCGAGAAAACACCCCGGTCAGCTCAGATACTTGACGGAGTGAAAGTGGTTGTAAAAGGCGACGATATCACGGTTGAGGGGATCGACATCAAAGCTGTAAGCCAGACCGCCGCGAACATCCAGAACTCGACGAAGATCAAGAAGAAAGATCTCCGCGTTTTCCTCGATGGGATTTACATTGACACAAAGACGAGTCTCGAGACGCCCGCCGGACCGGCGAAGGTGAAGTAGAATGCCGAACAATAGCAAGCCCGCGTTCAACCGGCAGGAAAGCTGGCGGTACAAGCGCGTAAAGCCCGCGTGGAGGCGAGCCCGCGGGGTAACGAGCAAGATAAGGAAAGAAGAGGCCGGCTGGCCCGCAAAAGTCAAGGTAGGATACGGGACAGCAGCGGCGACGAGAGGTCTCCATCCGCGAGGCCTACAGGAACGTCTCATTCACAGACTATCAGAGCTTGAAGGACTGGATCCGAAGGTCCACATCGTCAGAATCTCCGCTCGGGTCGGAGAACGAAAAAGACTAACCTTGCTCGACGAACTGCGCCAGCGAAATCTCCACATCGCCAACCCAGGCAAGGGAGAAGAGAAACCCGTTACAGCTGAAGAGCCGACAGTAGAGAAGGCTCCTAGTTCGGAGCAGACTCAGCCCACATCAACGACAAGCGAGACAGAGGAAGTTACAGAGGAGAGTAGCGAACCGGAAACGATGGAGGAGTCTCCGGAGCACGAAACTGACGAGGAGGAACAGGACAAGTGAGCCTGAAAAACCAGAGACGGCTTGCAGCCAGTCTTCTCGGCTCCGGCGAGAGCAGAATCTGGATAGACCCAGAAGAGACGACCCGGGTCGAGTCTGCCATTACACGTCAGGAAATCAAGTCGCTTATCGATAGCGGCAGGATTCGTCTTCTTCAGAAGAAAGGGGTTAGCAGAGGACGCCACCGGTTGAAGTCGGCCCGCCGAAAGAAAGCTGGCAGCCGGAAAGGTGGGCAGAAGCCGGGCAAGGAAGCCTGGGTCTTGAAGATCAGAGCGATACGACGACATCTCCGGTTCCTGAGAGACAAGAGACAGTTGGCCCCGGTGAGCTACAAGCTTCTGTTGGGCATGTCAAAAGGAGGGGCATTCCGAAGTCGTTCCCACGTCGATGAGTATGTAAAGGCCCACGAGCTCCAGAGGAAGCGCTAGACGATGGCTGACGGTCCACGATACTCAGTTCCATTCAGGCGCAGACGAGAAGGTAGGACGGACTACAAGCTTCGCCGAGCTCTCGTCAGGTCAGGGAAACCGAGAGCCGTTGTTCGAGTAACCAACAAGTATGTTTACGTCCAGATCACAGACGCCGAGCTTCGCGGGGACAAAGTGCGAGCAGCGGCATCATCCAAGGAACTTGCGAAGATGGGATGGAAGGGAGCGACAGGAAATATTCCATCAGCATACCTCACCGGGACATTGGCCGCGCGCCGCGCTCTCGCGAAAGGGGTCAAGGAGGCCGTGCTTGATATCGGCTTGAAATCCTCAACCAAAGGTTCCAAGTTGTTTGCTGTCTTGAAGGGTCTCTCGGATGCCGGGCTTGAGATTCCGCACTCCGATGGTCCACTTCCCGACAAGGGTCGGATTGGCGGGGCTCACATTTCCGAGTATGCAAAGAAGCTCTCAGGTGAAACAGACGTTTACCGGAAAACGTTCAGCGGCTACTTGAAGCGCGGTTTGAAGCCTGAAGACCTCTCGAACCACTTCGAACAGGTCAGACAACAGATCCAATCGGCACCTATTGAGGCGAAAGCATGAGCCAGAGACCATACCAGGGAGGCGGTCAGAGACCCGGTCAAGAAGTCGGATGGGTCCCGAAGACCAAGCTCGGAAAACTCGTCCAAGCAGGCGAAATCGTCTCAATGGAGGAGATCTTCACACAGGGAATGAGGATCAAAGAGCCAGAGATCGTTGACACACTATTGCCGAACATCCAGCAAGAGGTCCTGGGGATCGGCTTTGTCCAGAAACAGACTGATGCCGGCGAAAGGTCAAGATTCCGAGCCATAGTCGCGGTCGGCAACGGCGATGGCTACATTGGTGTCGGAGAGGGAAAAGCACGGCAGGTCCGTACTGCCATCGACAAGGGAACGATACAGGCAAAGCTGAACGTTGTTCCGGTGCGCCGTGGATGTGGAAGCTGGGAATGTCGATGCGGCAGAGCCCACACTGTACCATTCAGCGTCGTTGGAAAATGCGGAAGCGTAAGAGTCCATGTGCTTCCAAGCCCTAGAGGGCTCGGACTAGTGGCTGGGGAGATACCGAAACAAGTTTTGAGGCTGGCTGGAGTCAAGGACTGCTGGACGCGAACCTACGGGTCCACATCAACGCTTACCTCTTCCGCGCTCGCGGTGTTCGATGCCTTGGTGCAGACCTACAACGTCGTAACGCAACAAGACTGGGTGGCATAATCTATTGGCAAAATCTGCAAAAGAGCCTGTTATCATCGCAGTACGCATACGCGGAACAGCGACCGATAATCCAGATGTCAGGAAGACGATGGAGACTTTGAAGATGGAGAGTACGTACCGTGCGCGTCTCCTAGAAAACAGCCCGTCGACTCTAGGTATGCTGCGGGCCGCGAAGAACTTGGTCGCTTGGGGCCAGGTTAACCCAGAGGTGTTGGAGGGCCTCTTGCGGAAGAGAGCTGAGAGAGAGGGAAACAAGGAATTCGACGATGAATTCGCGAAAGTCTTCTTCAAGAAAGAAAATATCGCAGAGCTTGCAAGATCGGTTGTCGCCGGAGAGATCGGTGTCAAGGACCTCTGGCTTGCCGGGGTGAAACCAAGATTCAGACTTCATCCTCCAAGAGGCGGCTTCAAACGAAGCACGAGGCGAGCAGCGACTGATGGAGGAGAGCTTGGTTACAGAGGCGAAGACATCAACCGGCTTGTCAAGCGAATGATCTAGAGCTGGACCCGGTAGCACAAAATCCAATATAGTTCCCGGAATATTCTCGATTGGTCCGCCATGACTCATAGTAGAGACTCAACCAGAAAGAAACGCACCCGCCGGTCAGGGTGGTGGTTTGACATCTTCGAAGAGATGGACCGCATGGACCGGTTGATGAACGAGATGATGCGTAAGGCAATAGAGATGCCGAAGGCGAGCGAGGGACCACAACCCTTCGTCTACGGGTTCTCAATGTCTGTCGGAGAAGATGGGAAACCGGTAATTCGAGAGTTTGGGAATGTTGAGCCGAGTTCTCGAGGTCCTCTAGTGAAAGAGGAGAGGGAACCACTCGTGGATGTGTTACAAGAGGGAAACGAAGTGGTCGTAGTGACAGAACTTCCGGGGGTGGAGAAAGACGATATCAAGCTGGAATCCACAGATAGAGCATTGAAGATAGCGGTAGAAGCCGCGAAGAGACGTTACTTCAAAGAAATGGAACTGCCACACCTCGTTGATCCAAGGACGGCCAAAGCCACGTACAAGAACGGAGTCCTAGAAGTCAAGTTCACGAAGAGCGACGAAAAAAGACCCACAAGAACTATTCAAGTTGAATAGGTAACAGTACCCTAGCCTTTTCCCTGGTGCGTCAAGCTATGCTCGTTGGAACTTGCTGAAGAGAATTCCGCTTTGAGAGCTTTCGCTAACCATAAAATCCTTTACGTAATTCTTTGGTTCTCGGCAGATGGTTCGTGATCGAGGCTTGGGTTGTTGTTGCGGCAATCTCGTTGGCGTTTAGCATTCCGGTTCTACTGTCGTCCTACTACACAATGATCCTGTTTGTCAGCTCGCTTCTCTATCCAAGATTCTTAGGAAATCTCAGCGCCCCGAGTGAGAGCTTTCCTCTAGTTACGGTCCTAATCGCTTCTTACAATGAGAAGTTCGTGATCGGCCGAACACTTGATGCGATCAAGAGTCTGGACTATCCGGCGGCAAAGCTTCGGGTCGTTGTCGCTGACGACTCCACCGATGAGACGAGGAGCGTGATAGACAAGAAGGTAGAAGAGCTGAATTTTTCAGGCATTATCGCTAGCGTATCACGGCGAAACACTCGTGAGGGATTCAAGAGCGGTGCACTGAATCAAGCAGCTCCTCTCTTGAGGGGCGAGTACGTCCTACTCCTAGACGCAGACTCGACAGTCACATCAGCCTCGTTGTCCCGCGGACTGGCAGCCTTCAGATTAGATCCCAGAATAGCGTTCGTTTCGTTCCGGGTCGGCCACTACAACCGTGAACAAAACCTGATCACACGACTTTTTGCTCTATCTCAGGACCAAGGAGATACTATAACCAAGATGGGGTCCTACGTTTTGGACGCCCCCTACTCGTTTCAAGGAGGCTTTACCCTAATGTCATTATCTGTACTTCGAGACGTTGGTTTTTGGACGAACGACTCAATTGTGGACGATGCGGACCTCTCGTGCAAGATATACTCCGCGGGATGGCGAGGCATCTACCTGAGCGATGTGAAGGTCTTTGGTGAAGACCCCTCGAACCTTGAGGTCTGGAAGAAGCAAGTTGCGAGAGTGGCCCAGGGTTGGACTAAATGCGCCAGGTCCAACTGGCGAACAATTCTTGGATCTCGCAAGCTCTCTCCTTGGAGGAGGGTCGCGCTGTTGCTCTTTCTATTGGGACCTTTCTCGGCACTTAGCTGGATCGTGGTCACATTCGTCTCAGCAATCGGGCTTATCCTCGGATTCAGCGCGCCCGCAAACTCGATATTTGCTAGCCCAATTTATGTGACCATAGTAACACTACCTCTCATCACCTTCTTCCTTTCAGGCGTTTACGCGCTCTACGTGCAGAAGATAATGACTACGAAGAATCTGCTCCTCCTCCCTCTCATTTCCTACACCAGCCTGTGCATGACCACGGCCGTCTGCGTTGGTTTCTTGCAGGGCATCAGAGGGAAACCGGGGTTCTTTTTCCGAACACCAAAAAGCGGGGTAGTAAGTAATGAGAGAAGTAGGCAGTATTTCCTCGAGACGCCAAATATCTGGGGAAAACTGACAGAGCATGAAGCGCTTATTCGCTTTTCTATTTGCTCGTTGCACTAACATCGAGCGGAACCACCTAGTGGTGTTCCGATTACCGGTCATTGCATGCCAAAGCTGCCGGTAACTGGGGTCAATTCTCTTGAAAACAACTCTTCCTTCGGAGACATTGGCGGTCCATCAATTCTCCATTAAAGGACGCTGAGTTGGGGCGCCAATATATCGGGTTCCAACTAGCCCAAATAATAGGCGCCGAATCGCGGGCCCTTTAGCACTGAATGTCTGGAGTGGAGACTTTCGATCTTGAATCGTGACCTTGCCCTCGGAGGAAATGCTGCAGTCCTGGAACGGGTTTTCGCCACCCCGTAAATGGTGCTATGAGATTGGATAGGCTTCATTACCGGATGTGGGTGCTAATATCGTGAGAAAATTGAATCCGCAGGAAATGGTGCTTCAAGAGTGCTAATTGGGCGGGCTCCTGTTCGAATCAGTTTTTCCGGCGGAGGCACTGACCTCTCTTCCTACTACGAGAAGTTCGAAGGACGCGTCGTAAGCGCGACAATAGATCGCTACTTCTACGTCCACGTAGATGGCAGAATTGACGGCATGGTCCAGATGACATCGAGCGACTACAGAAGCAATTTGGTGTTCCAGAGTGGAAACCCACCTCTCGCCCGACCCCCATTTGAGATCGCGCTGACAACACTACGACTGCTCTCGATGAATGGAGGAGGCCTGAATATGTTCATGGGTAGTCAAGTCCCCCCGGGCTCAGGGTTAGGATCCTCCGGCGCCGTCGCCGTGAATCTTGTCAACGTTCTGGCTTCGCTGTCAGGCAAGTTCCTTTCCAAGCATGAAATCGCGGAAAAAGCATACGAGGTCGGACACGATCTCCTAGGCCTGCCAATCGGAAAACAGGATGAGTATGCGGCCGCGTTCGGGGGAATAAACGAGTTCACCTTCACCCGCAACAAGGTTGAAGTTAGGCCGGTCAAAATTGACTCAGACGTGCTGGAAAGGCTAGAAAGGAATCTAATGCTCTTCTATCTCGGACAGACAAGGGAATCCTCGGAAATATTGAAGGATCAAGACTCGAGGACCAGAGAGGGTAATCCAAGCACCCTGGAGGCATTACATCGATCCAAGGAGCTCGCAACCAAGACCCGAAAGGCGATCGAGAAAGGTGATGTTGAGGAACTGGGGAGATTACTTCACCTTTCTTGGGAGGAGAAGAAGAAGTACACTGACCGAGTAACGAATCCGCGAGTGGAATCGATATATCGAGCCGCCATTAGCTCTGGAGCTCTCGGCGGAAAACTCACCGGTGCCGGAGGCGGAGGTCACCTACTGTTGTGCTGCAGCGAAGGACGGCAACGAAATGTGGAGGAGAAACTTTCAAGCTTTGGAGCGAGAAGAGTACTCTTCAGACTTGAGCCTGAAGGCGCGAGCGTGCGAGAGGTCGGATTTGGTGCCAACTGCTGAGTCTTCAATAGATGAGTCAATTGAAGTTGCCAAGCGACTCAAGCAGTTCACCCCTCAGGTCAAGAAAGTTGCAGATATAATCAAGGTCGCCCGTGACGAAGGTAGTACAGTCTTTACTTTCGGAAACGGAGGGAGCGGGTCGACAGCGGTCCATTTCACTTCAGATCTGATGAAGACCGCAACAAAACCAAATACGAAAAGAATTAGAGCCATCAGTCTCAACGATAACATGCCACTCACAACCGCGTGGGCAAATGACTCATCCTACGACCACGTGTTTCAGGAGCCGCTTGAGAATCTCATGAAACCCCGCGACGTGGTTATCGCGATTAGTGCAAGCGGAAACTCCAAGAATGTGCTTAACGCGATAGACTTTGCGCGTCTCAACGGCGGTACCACCGTCGGATTGACAGGTTTCGACGGAGGTGCGTTGAAAGAAAAAGTCGCCTTACCAATAATCGTACCATCCAATGACATGTTGCGAATTGAAGACACGCACCTGTTGATCTGCCACTTGCTGGTCCGTCTCATCCGAGAAAACTGACCTCACATCCCATATGGAGACTCTCCAAAATGCCTTTTCCGAGCGTGTCAGTGGTCGTGACTGCGAAGAACGAGGAGCAAACGGTGGAACGGTGTTTGTCTGCTTTGGTGAATCAAGATTATCACAATTATGAGATCCTATTCGTCGACGCGGGATCGAGAGACGCTACGCTACGCACAGCTCAAACAATGGCAAATAGCCACGCAAATCTTAGGGTCGTCCAATATTCAGGTAACCCTTCACAATGCAGGAACATGGCAGTACAAATGAGCAAATCGGATGTCGTCGCATTTACAGATGCAGATGTCGAGGTTCCCGCTGGTTGGTTGAAAACATCCATCGAAACTCTATTTTCAAGGCCCGAGATTGGAGGGGTTGGGGGTCCTAATCTGCCAGTCCGAGAACCGGGTGGGAGTATGATCAACGCTGTAGACTTGATCCTTACTACATCTCTCGGTAGCATGCGGTCTGCCCAAAGCTATGAGTTCAGAGACAGAACCGAGGTCAAGAGTATTCCCTGCTGTAATGCGGCGTACCTTCGGCAAGCGTTATTGGAAATTGGTGGGTTTGATGAGGACTTGGTTGGCTGCGACGATACGGACCTTGGATATAGGATGAGACACATGGGTAGAAAATTAATCTTCGACCCCAGAGCCCGCGTACTTCACTCGGTGAAGTTTGGCAGTCTTCGACAATTTGCGAGATTGATGTTCAAGTATGGGAGAGGTAGAGGATACGCAGCAAGACGAAGGCGCTATCTCTTTTCGGGACCTGCGATACCCGCAGCAGCAGTAATCGTGGGGTTACCACTTCTTCTGGTTGGCACCGAAGTGTCACGCTCCTTCACTCCGTAAACGCGGGATGCAACTCCCTGGGTCGGTTGCAGTATCGCGTACCTCAAGAGTTTGAGAGACCTCAAGTCGAATGCAAGGACAAACCTTGACTGAGAAGAGAAAAGCCGTTTTTCTGGACCGTGACGGCACAGTCATGGTCGACACAGGATACTGTCACGAAGCCGACAAAGTCAAACTCATCGAAGGTGCTGCGGAGGGACTCCGTCTGCTGTCAGACGACGGATTCTTTTTGGTCATCATCACCAACCAGTCTGGCGTTGGGAGAGGTTATTTCGGAGAGAAAGATGTAGTGGCCGTAAGTACGCGGCTTCACGAGGAGTTCCGCGCTAGAGGTGCTGATTTTGACGCATTATTTTACTGTCCACATCATCCATTAGACGAGTGCGATTGTCGAAAACCGCGTCCGGGACTAATTCTTCGGGCCGCCACAGAGCATAACCTAGACCTACACTCCTCCTTTACGATGGGAGACCAGGAGTCCGACGTCGAGGCAGGAAGGTATGCGGGAACGAGGACCGTACTAATATCAGAGCAGGGCCGTTCAAGCGTATTAGCGGACTTCCATGCCAAAACCCTGATTGAAGCAGCCCAACTTATTTTGGGGAGCAGGGTGACTAACATAGTAAAGGGTGGTACCACTTTGGTGAATTCCCACAGGTTGGACTGATTCTTCCCGTCCTGACGGTTGGCTGAAAATCGCCAATTAGAAGAACCCCTTGTCGCGGTCAGCACGACGAGCCTCGCCCCGCTCATCGCCGATGATGTAACCATCACTCTTAATGTGCTTGTAACAGTTCCCCCGGTGGAATCACAAATGTGTCGAGGAGATCTCCGGAGTAGCTTTGGAGATTCTGCTTAATTAGGAATATAGATATTGCTGGTTCCATCGCTGGGGCAAACCCGCCTCATTTGCCGAGACTCAGGGCTATGAATCTCGTCGCGTTATTCATTTCCAGAATAAGGGAATTATAGTCGCCGGTGTGTGTTGAACAAATAGCTTGTTCGGTCCAAGCCTGGCAACCTAGGTCGGTCTTCTCGTGGATCAGGATATCCTCCGATTTCGCATCGTAATCCTAATTTCAACGGCTTTCATAATCCTCGGCTTCGTCCTTTCATACTTGCTTTGGGGACACAACCGGCTTCCTTTCGGATGGGATACCCCCTATTACATTGTGGAGTCGAGGGTCGCAGCAACCCAAGGATTCGCCGGACTATTGGCAGTCCAAGGACCCTATAATTTCCTCTACCAATTGTGTTCTGGTCTCCTCGTTTGGTCCGGGATTTCCCCCTTCACAGTACAGATATTCTTGCCTATAGGAATCTCCGCCCTTCTCCCGTACCTTCTTAGTAGAATCGCGCGAATAGAGCCGGATCTCAAGTTGGCCACGGTCGTTGCATTGGCGACTCCAGGATGGTACGCAGTCTACATAATCGTAGCACTGCCTGCCAACCTCCTTGGATTGGTGCTCATTCTTGCGGCTGTTCCCTTCTTCTACAAGTCCAACTCGATCAGACACCCAATGTGCGTTGTCGGGCTTGTCTTGGTTGGCTTGGCCTCATTCTCACACATAGAATCAACTCTCTTCTTCGTCGCGATTATGGCAATCGCGAGCCTCGCATTCTCGGCAGTGCCGAGATCAATTGCGTTGGTGACCGCCGCAGCGGCTTTGCCCGCCTCTGTCCTCTATGCGCTCCATCTTGTGCAATTGTTTGCATTGACCAGCTACTCCCTGCCGGTCTACAGTCTCGAACCATTTTGGTTTTGGCTCGAGATATTTGGTCCTCTTCTTCCCATTGCGGCTTATGGTCTGATGACTTCAATGACCGGCAGAAGATCCCCGCTCAAAATCTTCATAATTGTCTGGACCTTGTGCTCGCTTCTTATTGGCATTTCCCAGTACTTCAACGCCCAGACCTACATCTTTGCTATACGTGCGGCGGCAATTATTCCTGCGCCTATACTGGCAGCGGTCGGATTTATTCGGTTGCGGTCTTGGGCTAACACTGGCCGGCATGACTTGATCGGCTTGCGGAATGTAAGGAAGTGGGTCCTTATGACCGCCTTCATAACCCTCATCATCGCGTGGCCTGTTACCTACTGGGTCGCAGCTTATCAGAACGAGAGGGTCTATCTGACCACGTCGGCCGCGCAAAGATTACAGTGGATCAGCGGCAATATGAAATTTACAACCACTCCCATTTTCATTTACGACGACTTAGATGAGCTTGCTGGCGGGAATGGAAACCTATTCAACAACTGGGTGGGGGCTATCGTTGGCCAACATCTCGCGTATCTGGGCCGGGTTGACTATCTAGTTCAAGTCCATGAGACGCCCTTCTCCAACACTGCCTCACGATTGATTTCGGCCCTTTTCATGAAGCAGATTTATGGTTCGGGCATTACAAACAGGACAAGCCTCCTTGAACATCCGATAATCATAGTCGAAGACTTCTACAACCCATATCCACTCCCCACCTATTTTGCAGGGTTCTTCCATCAAGTCTACGATGGGGTGTTTCAAAGCAATAGCACAAGCCTTCAAACCCTAGATAACATAACGTTACCGATGTCTTCCAGCCTCGTCAACTCGCAGGGCCCTTGGTACACAATTCGCCGTTCTTGGGCTCAAAGCATTTATTCACTCGAAGCCAACGTAAGCTCGGCTTCAACCGATCTCGAAGCATCCGTTCTGGCAGCGATCCCAGCTGATGGGACCTATGCTCTAAACCTCCGATACTGGGACGGAACAGGAAACAACTTGCAGGTCGTCCTTGACCGAACCACGATTGGAGCCTTGCAATATAGCGGTACTGACCTACCATCCATCAAGAGCTTCACAGGATTGCACCTGACAGCGGGGGTCCATAGTCTGACCGTAAAGGTCGATAAGAACGGTTCTGGTTTGCAATACGCGTCTTTAGACTACCTAGCAATTAACAGGTCATGATAATGCTCGGGCCGGGCTCCACCCTGGACGTTCGACGGGAAGCGAGATCCAACTTCCGACAGTCCCCATGCACAACCAGCCCTCTAATCAACTTCCGACAACCAATGGTGGCGTAGTAAACTTGATAGTAGCACTGCTTCCTGCACACAATGAAGAGAGAAGAATCGGTGACGTGATAAGCAAAGTGCAGAACTACGTGCAGAAGGTGATAGTCTGCGATGACGGTTCGACTGATGCCACCTATGAGAGGGCGATTGATGCAGGGGCCGAGGTCATAAAGCACAAGAGAAACATGGGCTACGGAGCTGCACTTCAATCGCTCTTTGAGAAGGCCCATAATGTGCCTGCAAGTGCGTATGTGACCGTCGACGCCGATGGCCAACATGAATCAGCGTGCATACCGGCTTTAGCGGAACCCATCTTGAAGAACGAAGCTGACATCGTCATTGGATCTCGATTCTTATCAGACAATGGGAGCTTTGTCCCAGCGCACCGGAGAATCGCGATACGCGTGATTACGAGCTTATGTGATGCGGCTACAGGAGGCGAATTCACAGACTTGCAGAGCGGGTTCCGAGCTTACAGCAACAGAGCGATGACCATTTCGCGTCCTTCGAGGCCAGGAATGGGAGCCAGCACAGAGATCATACTCAGAGCAACAAGGTCAGGGTTGAGAATCAGAGAAGTACCGGTACAGATCTATTATCACGAAGAAAGGTCATCACCTGTTGCTTCTGTGCGCCAGTTCCTGGATGTTCTCAGTTCGATACTGATGAATTAGTAATTTTCAACTGGAGACTTGGCGGGGACTCATTATTTTGAGAGTGGCCTTTCAAGGTTCGCTAGGTTTCGGTGGTCTGGGGACTGTTACCCGAGAACTCTCCCGCAACCTGGCTCGGCACGTAGACGTAACTGTGTTCGATGTGCTGCGGTCCTTTCGGACCGGACTAACTATGAAGGAGGTAGGAAATATTGGAATATCCAAACCCACATTCCTCAGAGGAGTGCCCGTCAATCTACCCTTTCAGGCATTTGGATTTAGAAGCTGTGACCTCGTACACATCAACTATGCATCATACGGGCTCTCCGCTCTGATCAGCAAGCAACTCGCTGGGCTTCCATTTGTCGAAACCTTTCATGGAATCCCCCAACCCGAATTAGAAAATGGCTACGACAAACTTGGATACATTGCCGAACACTGGGCTTTGCGGCTAACCTCACAAAGAGCATCTTCGGTTGTATCTGACTCTGATTATATTCGGAGAGAACTGAGAAAGAGGTATTCCATAAGATCAACGACCGTCTACTTAGGAGTAGATATAGCACGGTTTCTTCCGCCAAGTGTAAGGGAAGCGACGGAAGCTCGAAGAAGACTAGGAATCCGTGAGAAGGATCAAGTCGTATTGTATGCAGGGCGTCTAACCCCATGGAAAGACCCGCTAACACTCGTTCGTGCCGCTAGCTTGGTGATCAGAGAACGGAAAGATGTAGCGTTTCATCTTGTTGGAATAGGCCCTTTGCTCGACGATATCAAACGAATGGCAAGGTCACTTGGAATCCAAGACAAGGTTTTTGTCGTAACTGACGCGGATTATTTCCATGGATTGACAGATTACTATAAGGCAGCGGACGTGTTCGTGCTCCCCACAAGAAAGGAGGGATTCGGGCTTGTCGTGCTGGAAGCGATGGCTTCCGGTCTATGCGTAATCGCTTCCGATGGAGGAGCTCCGCCGGAACTCCTTGGAGAGGCGGGGATGCTCTTCGAAACCGGAAATTACGATTCGCTAGCGGAGACGATTCTGAGAGTTCTCTCAGACGACCTTCTAAGGCAAAAACTGGGTGCCGAGGCCAGGGATAGAGCAGTTCGTACGTTTACATGGGACAGATGTGCCCAAGCATACATTCGAATATACAAAGAAGTTGCCGGCCTGGGCTGAAGGTTCCAAATATGGCTCCCGGGACTCATCAAAGAAATCCGGAGGCTTGGTCGAATGCGAATGAGCCACACTTTCATATCCACAATATGCCCTCAATGTCGATTCCTGGTTGCATTCTAAGGTTGACTACAAGGGTGGCCACAATTTGAAATATGTGGCTAGCTCGCACCCTGGCGAAGCCACGTTTACCGGCAGAGCCGAGAGAATCAGCCACCTACTCCGTGTGGCCAATGCGGATCCGATAACAAGGATTCTAGACATCGGATGTGGTTATGGTGACGTTGCTCTTGGTCTGGGCCGGAAAGGGTATGAAGTCATAGGTGCTGACATCTTCCTGCCGGGTGTTAGAGCCGCTTCCAAAGTCTCATCCGAAATGCATCTCAATACGATGTTCCTAATGTCGCCGGTGGAGTCCTTGGGACTGAGGAAAGAGTCCGTCGGACTTGCTATCTGTTATAACATATGGGAGCATGTCGAGAATCCTCAGGCCCTCCTGAATCAGATAGCTCGGGTCCTGCAACCTGACGGGACTCTCTTCATGGTTGTCCCAAACAGGTTCTGGATTATGGAAACCCACTATCGACTTCCACTACTCTCTTGGTTCCCTCGGCGCATGGCTGATGCGTATCTAAGAATCACTAGAAGAGGCACAGAATACGATGTCAGCTGCCCCACATGGTGGGAATTTCGCGGGTCGCTGAAAAGTTCAGGCTTCCAAGTGACGAACTTGAATCTCTATGTTATGAAAAATTTCAAGAAACTCTACCCCACACCCGAATACCTAGGCAACGCGAAGTACCGCGCTGGCTCTTTAATGTCTGCGATACTTCGTCGGCTTCCGGATTCCATAGCGCATCTCTTCTCAAATCTGTTCTCGGAAGCTTTCTTCGTAGTTGCGAGGAAGTCATCCGTTGCCGGAGGTAAATCACAGACAGGAATCGCAGAGGACTAATTGTCGTGAGAGCAACAACAGCAGACAGGGTCCCGAATCTGGCGCTCGTCTCCGATGCTATGGTTGTCTCGTGTGGAGAAAACACCGATTCCTTTCGTCGTTATCCAACATACCAAAATGCAACGGTCGCAGGAAGGTTTTGCCCTCAGGGAAATCACTCGAAGATCGGGCCCAACACTCTCAAAGCGCTAGAATCTGGGCAACTAGGTGGAAGGTTGTCGCTAGCTAGGCGGTTGACCTCTAAGGGAGCGTACAGAGTTTCTGTTGGTTCGTCTTGGACAAAGCTTGCGGATGTGAACATAGACATTCGAAAGGAAATGCGGCCCGATATCGTAGGTGATGCGCTGAATCTTCCGCTGAGATCGGAGATCGCAGACGAAGTGCTTTTCACAGACGTAATCGAGCACCTACCGGCAGGCACCGAACCCCGCGCTTTAGGGGAAATTTACAGAATCCTACGTGGGGGCGGCACTGTAGTGATCTCAACTCCAAGCGGCCGCACTATCTTCAAGTTGCTGGACCCTTCTTGGTACTTCGAAGGCCATAGGCACTACTCCTCCGAGAAACTAGTTGACATGATTCAACAAGCGGGGCTTAGCTGCACTGCCAACTTCGAATCGGGGTTTGTTGCAACAATGCTGTCCTGGCTCTGGTACATCTTGTTGGTTTATCCCCACAGGCGGATATTCCACGTCAACATGCCCGATGCTCCCCGAGCGCTCCATAAAGTCATAGAGCGAGAATATCGATTCTACGGTAAGGGGCGTTATACGGTATTTGTCATAGGACGCAAGTGAATGGCAATGTCGATGTTGGGGATGCGCCGTTGGAGTCGATGCCTTAAACTGTTCATACTGGGAAGCTCCTTCGGATTATCTCAACTATATCCTGCTCCGCGTAGAGTTAGGCTGTCGGACTTGCCCAGTGACCATTCCACCCGACACTCTAAGCGGACAGGACCTCTTCCGACTCTCTCCTGAAGTATGCGCAACTTGGCGTACAAGCCCGCAACGCTATTAAAAGCAACCGCTGAATACACTTCGTCGCTCGTGAATCGCGCATGAGCTTGCTGGGCCTATGCTTATCTCAATTGATCTATGGAAGATCGGACTTGTCGTCAAATGCGTCCCATGAGTGACTGGGTTCAGTTCCGGCGGCGAGCTATTGCTGTCTTCGGCTTTCAGGGGCTAAAGCATGTTCATCTCGTTCTTTTAGCGGGGGCTTTTGTGTCTGAGCGTGATTCTGAGGCGGGGCTAGTGGTTTGAGTTTGGCTGAGACGGTCGGGGGTGAGTCAGAAACCTTAGGTTGAGAGGTCGAGGGCTGCAGAGGACGTTTTGATGTCTTTCGGTGCTGAAGCTTTTTTTTGAATGGGGCTTCGGGCTCCCGGGAGGTCCGGATTCGTTTCATTCCGAGATAGAGGTAGGTGGCGATTGATGCTGATGAGATTCCGAATGCAACGCTGAGAATCGGAACCATTACCGGGGAGAGACTGTTCACGTATGTCTGGAAGTAGAGATTGCTCAGATACGTTATGTAAAGAGAGACGGATAGGGACGTGATTGCTGCTAGCTCTACGATTATTATGAGCCAAGCTTTCTTCGGGAAGTTCCACCAGGTGAGATAGCCTATCTTTGAGACCTCCGGGTTAGTCTCAAGTGAATCCGTTCCATTCAGGGATTAAGGCGAGATGTTACTAGGCTGAGCAGACTCTTACGTTTGAGGTCTACGAGACAAAGGGGCTTGACGCTTGGCTGGGTTGCTTTCGTTCGACTATAGCAGCCCTGACCCCTTGAACGACACCTAGACAAAGGATTCCTATCAGTACCGCATGGCCCAAGGTTATCAGCGTCAGCGCCTTTCTTGAAAAAGCGAATGCTGCGAGCGGAACGTTGTTGTCGCCGGCAAACAGAAGGGTCAATGTAACGACAGAAACCATGGGAATAATAAGATAGAGAGATCCTCGTTGGGACTCTGTCACCAGCCTGTAGTCCCCATTGAGATATGCTAGGACTAGAACTAGTCCCAAAGCGCCAACCTCGAGAGCTGTGTCTGCCGGACTCGGCAGCCCCAGGCTTATTCCAAATTCGAAATTCGAGAGCGGATAGAGAGGGGGAATCGTTCCAACTATCGAGTCCGCAACGAGATGGGAGAGAGTCCCTAATGAGAAAGCTAGTCCGAGACCCTTGAACCTAACAATGAGAACCGCGCAGATAGGTAACAGAATAATCAATGAATGGGTGTAGGTGTGGTGTTGAATCAGCGGTTTGAAATAAATATCAAAGTCCGGGAGAACACCCGCCAGCAACGCCATGTAAGCGGGGATGTAGACTTTGACTTGTCTCCCCGTAACCTTCGAGAAGACATAGCTCCAGCAGCTATGTCCGAGGAGAAACACGGCTCATGTTGCCTCGGTTCGACATCCCAACTACAGACGGACTCTCATAAAGCGCAGACGGAGATTCCGTTTAGATCGATAGATTCAGGCTCGCCCTTCATTCTCCATCAGCTTTCAACGAGTTTTCGTCGTTATTGTACCATTGTATGAACGACTTGATTCCATTCTCGAGAGAGACCTTGGGTTGGTATCCAAGAACTTCCTTAGCTTTCTCAATGTTTGACCAGCTGGCCCTGACTTCCCCTATCCGTTCAGGCATATGAGTGATTTGAGATCGCGGTTCCGTTAGATGAGAAAAGATTGCGGCAAGCTTGCTTACAGTCGTCGGTCTTCCAGTTCCGATGTTGAAAGTATGGCCGATCGCTTGTTCCTTGTGCAACGCCCTTGTCATTGCTTCAATAGCGTCGGACACATGGACGAAGTCTCTTGTTTGTTCTCCATCCCCGTACACTGTCAAGGGTTTTCCAAGCGAGATGGCTTCCGCGAACTTTGTAATCACCCCGGCGTATGGTCCTGGAGATCTACGGGGTCCGTAGACGTTCATAAGTCGCAGAATAACGGTTTTCAGATTGTGGGTTTGAGCGTAGGCTTTGACGTAAGCTTCCCCAGCTCCCTTCGTGGCCCCGTAAAGGTTTGAGGGATTTGATCGGCAGTCTTCTCTAAAGGGGGGAGTCAGGTCGTTGCCGTAGACTGCCGCAGAAGAGGCGAAGACAAATTTTTCCACCGAGTGTTTCAAGCAGGATTCGAGAACGTTTAAGGTTCCTTCCACGTTTACTCGATGAGCCAGGAGCGGCTTCTCTATTGAAAGGGCAACGCTAACGACTGCGGCTAGATGAACGACAGCACTTGCTCCACCTATAGCCTCATCGATCATTCCGGGGTTGAGCACACTTCCCTTTACGAATCTGAATTTCGGGTTTCTCAAGTGTCGACTGACGTTACTTATCCGACCGGAGGACAGATCGTCTAGTACCGTGACCTCGTCAGTCGAAATGAGGTGGTCGACAAGATTACTCCCAATAAATCCTAGGCCTCCTGTGACCATGATTCGTTTCATGGAATAATCCTTCCAATCGCGAATTCATTCTCCTAAAAAGCACATTCTCAACAACTTCGCATTGTTCGGGTGAGCTCTGAGAATCCCGGAAGAACCTGCGCGCTATTTTCACCTGAAGGACCTACTCTTTGTAGAGTACTCCGCATCATTGATACCTGCCCGTTCATGTGGGCACGAATCTTTTGGTGTCACATTGAACTACAGAATAGAATAGAGTTACTGGCGGGTTTACCTTGACCTGTCTGCTCGTGAGCTTGGAAAAAGATACCTCCAGTAGATGTGGCAGAGAAGAAACATGAATCACTTTGCTGTGTTTCTGTATTCAATTGCAACAGAATCCTTGCTAAGGGATACTAATGGTTAGGGTCGAAACCATTTGCCCACCCCACTTGTCCGGACCTCCTCTAACCTGTGTTGTTGCTGACAAGAGGTGATTCATCAATCTCACGCTTGTCCAAGCGGATTTATCCTGAGAGCTCGGATATT
>VBBE01000201.1 GCA_005884605.1 Candidatus Bathyarchaeota archaeon | reverse complement strand
GATGCAACGAAACAAAGCAATCGCAACAGCGCACCAAATTTTTTACTTCGTTGTCCGTTAGAAGTTTGTCGATGACAATCAATCGGGCTTTTAAGCGGGCGACGTAGTCCCTAAATATGTCTTGGTGCTCCGCCTTCATCTCGCCGCCCTTAAACTTGATGACAAGGCATAGATCGTCGTCGGGACGGAGCCTGCAGACCCTTTCGAACGCTTCAAGCACAGCGAACGGATTTTTGCGCTCGATATAAGAAGTAAGATCAAAAAAGAATAGAAAGGTGAAGGAACTTTCTGGAATCGCAAAATATCGTCGGCCCAGGAACGTCTTCAGATGGATCTGCCCTGGAAGGGGCATATGCACGACCGGCTTCGTCACAGCAGGCGCAATCGAAGCGTGTGTGAATCTCGACGGCGCCCAAATCTCGTCAAACCGGTTGAGTTGCCTTGCCCACTCCTTCGGATACTTGCTCAACTCCCACATCGGATAGATTACGTTGTACGCGTCACCCGGCAGATCCGTTGCTAAGTGCAGCAACGACAACTCGACCTCATCCCCGTTGATATTGAATATGTTGAGATCCGGGCTGAACTCATGAACTAAATTGTTCTGGAGTTCATTTTGAAGATCCGGATCCGCCTCGAGCAAACCATAAATATCTCTGATGCCGACCTTGATTCCTACGGATTGAAAGGCCCGAAACGAGCATCGAATGTGCTCCCCCGTGCCGATGTGGGAAAAAGGATGTCCTATGAGCACAACCTTTTTTTCGCAGACGACATCGCCATTCAATGGAATATTGATAATCACAGCTAAAAAGTCTGTTAGCCGCGTGTTTCGGCGCATTTCAGCAGCCAGGAATCCCGGGCGTTGAGCGTCGCCTCGAGGAATTG
Organism: Candidatus Bathyarchaeota archaeon; assembly: GCA_005884605.1. The sequence goes on along the minus strand of VBBE01000201.1, from coordinate 3,219 downwards.
ATGGCCGTATCGCTTGTCGGGCTCCAGATGATTTCCTTCTCCCCACTCATTCCATGCGTTAATGAAGACGACGCGTTCCTCGCTAAAGTTTTGCTCGTGGGTTTCATCCAGGACAGTCTCCAGCCATGCCCGATACGCGCCCGGGTGGGCGTGCTCGAAGATCTGGGAATGGTTCTGTCTACGAGGTGTGTTGTCCCAGGACGGCATCACGGCTCTGAAGCGAACGTAGTTGGGCATGTTAAATCCAAGGTACTTCAAAACGACTTCCCGGTAATCGTGTGTCAAGCCTTGAAACTCCGGGTTCAGGAGTGCAGGCGGCTTTGTTGGAGACATCACCATATGAGGAGGGAATTCTGCTGAAGCATCGAATCCAAATACGGCAGGATCGACGTGCCTTTGTGCGTTGTCAAATGATTCGATCATTGCAAGGTAGATATCCCCGATGCCATCCCGACGGCACTGTTCACGCCAGATCTCCGTGGTGCGGCGGATATCGGGGAAAAGGTCGATCCGGTAAACCATGAGAATAGGTTTACCCTTCACGCGTATGTAATTCGGATGACGAAGATAGCGGATCATGTCGAGGACGACTGCCCGATCGTCATCATCCGAATGCTGCTGTCCAATGAGGACCTCTTGATCGAGGCCATCCCACGTGCGTGTCCAATTTTCATTCGCCCAGGCAATGCAGAACGGAAAGCTTGGTTTGTTTGTTTTTACCAATCTGTCGAGCGGTAAATCCAGCAGCCGCTTGCCTGCGAACCAATAATAGAAATAACAGAAGCCATACAGTCCGTATCGCTTCGCCAGTTCCGCCTGCTGCTCCATGACTTCCTCGATGCGAAGATCATAGAAACCCAGGTCTGCCGGTATATGCGGCTGATAATGGCCAGCGTAGTTCGGCCGCGCCTTTGCAACATTGGTCCAGTCGGTAAATCCTTTTCCCCACCAGCGATCATTTTCCGGAATGGGATGAAACTGGGGCAGATAAAAAGCAATTAGCCGGATCTCGTTTAGGCTGTCGATTTCACGCTGCCATTTTTCCGAGAGTTTTTGTTGATTCCGGACGACGCAACGGATCTTGAAATCCCGGTCAATATCGTTGGAGGTAACGCTCAGATGGTGAACAACCACGGACTTGGGATTGTACATGACCCGAAACCCACGCTCGCGCAAACGGAATGCAATGTCCCAATCCTCACAGTACGCTGGCGCAAGACCGATATCGAATCCACCAAGTTCTCTGAACATGGCGGCTTCCACGAGCAGGCAAGCGCCCGAGCAGTACATCACTTCGCGCACGTAGTTGTATCGAGGCAAGTCGGGATTGTCCAAAAGACCGATAAGTCTCGACGTTCCATCGCAATTGACCAAGGCACCGGCTTCCTGTAACCGCCCGTCAGGAAACAGGATCTTCGGTCCAACGGCTCCGACATGCTCGTATTCTTTGAACGTGTTAAGGAGCGGTGGAAGCCAGTTCTCGGTAACCTGCGTGTCATTGTTCAAAAAGAGGAGATATTTTCCTTTTGCTGATTCCGCGCCAATATTGCACGCGCGGACAAATCCCAAATTTTTTTTGTTCCTTACATAGACAAGATTTCGTACACACGACAAGATTTCTTCTGTCCGGTCCACTGATGCATCGTCGACGAGAATGACCTCGTAAGAAATGGCAGATGAATGCCTCATCACAGAAGTCAAGCACTCGAGAGTGAACTTGAGCTTGTTCAAAACCGGAATGACAATCGAGACCTCCACCTCGTCATGCGCTTCAAAATTTATGGATTGCGCGCTCGACACAAATTCCGTTTCAGGGATCGAAACCAATGGCGGCGGATTCGATTGAAGATTGTCCATGCAGGCTTTTCGGAGCGCTGAAATGCGGTCGGCCAGAGCCTGATAATGGTTTTCATCCTGAGGCGTATCGTTCCGGAAAAGCGCTTTGACGATATTCCTTCGAAAAGTACCTTCAGGGAGAAGCCCGTCCCGCACCCTGTAATAAAAGGTAACCACCTTCCAGGCGTGAGAAATGTGGATCCTTGCAACCTCGGTCGATAGTCTGGATAACTCTGACGTCTGCGCGGTAATAAGATTTTGGCGGTCGGCGAGGACCGATTGAAGCCACGCCACGTCCCGGGCATAATTGTTCTGCGTTTCCGTGAGTGTCTGGTGCAGGTCCGACAAACGTTTATCTTTCTGCTTTACAAACTCATTCAATTTCGATATTTGCTCTTGCCTTTGAGCAAGCAACCGTTGATAAGCCTGTATCGTGCTTTGGAAGCTTGCGTTTTGATCTTCCAGCGCCGACGCTCTGGCTTGAAGGTTATCGCGTTCGGCAGTCACTTTACCGATGATGCCGTCCCGTGCCCGGATCAAGTCATTTGAAATGTCGACAAGAAAACTGACATGCCCACCGATGGGCTTTGCGGTGTTTGAAGCTACGGCCAAGAAGTAGATCGGGCCGCGCTTTTCCGGTTCTACAAAAGCAAATTCCTGGGGTGTTCGTTCGATCACGAACTCACTCGGATGCGTTTCCTTCTCCGGAAAAATCGGCCACATGTTGGAGGTGCAGTGAATACGCTGTCCAAGAAACTTGACCTGCCGGAAGTAATTCTCGAGAAGAGCCTTGAACTCATCAAAATAGAGTTCATGAATATGAAATGGATTGTTGAACTGAGGCTCATCCGTATACAGCATCTTATTGGGAGTGGAGACTAGAAAGAGTCCGTTCGGCGTCAGAAGTCTCTTGGCTTCGCTCAGCAGCTTGTGATGATCGTCAACGTGCTCGAGCGCCTCGAAACAAACGATGACGTCAAAGACGCCATTACCCTCAATAGGGACGTCCAATATTGAGCCGGCTTTGAAGTCTAGATGGGGCAGGAGGTATTTGTTTTTGGCGTGCCGGACCGTCTGTTCATCGATATCGATCCCGACGACTTGCTTCGCGGTTTTTGCAAGCAAGTTACTTCCGTAGCCTTCTCCCGAGGCCAGATCCAACACTCTCTTGTTCCGGACGAACTGTGTGGCAAAGGCATAGCGATGCAGGTGTTCGTAGCCGATCTCGGCGCCTTCCATGCGGGGAACGTATCTTTCGCCTGTCCACTCGATCATGCTAATCCCGCAGTTCACCTCGATAGCGCCGGAGATCCCAGTCGACCATTTCTTCGACCAAGCTTCTGAACGTACGCGTGTACTTCCATCCGAACTTTTTGGAAGCTT
>VBBE01000200.1 GCA_005884605.1 Candidatus Bathyarchaeota archaeon | reverse complement strand
ACTCTGGTATGGCTCGCTCCCTGAGCAGATCCTCGACGCTCGTTCCCTTCTTCCGTGCGATACTCTCCAGTTGGTCAGCTAGATCGTCTCCAAGCACCACTACCAACTTATGCGGCCGTCTACTCAATGACCACCCTAAGACCTAGAGCTAGCTCGCGTAACCTTGAACTTAGATATGCAGTTTACAAAGAAACACAATTGGATACCCGCCGATGAGGCGTGTAAGTTCGTGAACTAACCTCCGGTTATGAGTTCACATTAGTTGGTCAAAACCGAGATAGGTTGACGCCTCTGTAATCTGCGGGAATTCGGTGTTTGTTTTCGACACGATTCGACAGGGGGGAATTTTACTCTGATAGAGTTAGACGATTTCGGTCAAGGACAGTCTAGGGTAACCCCGTTCAAAGCCGAATTTCACACCGTGAACGTTCGTAATCGGTTTGATCCCATAGATTAGCAGTGACCCGTTGACCGTTTGCATCTTCAAGTGGTAGTCAACTGCTCTTAGAAGCTCCTCCCTAAGGTTGGTTGGTCGTGATATTACACCGATGCTGAGTGCCCCTGAATCACGTATGCCTGCCCCTATTTCGGCGAGGCCGGGTAGCCCTAGAGCTTCCCCGTAAAGCTGCACTGTCTTATCGAAATCGTATTTCATCATCCTTGCGGATGAGATAGCTCCGAGTTCGTTCCATGCATTATTGAATGAGGCCAGATCATCTAGAAGCCTACCCGTAAGCTTCACTCGCCATTTTTCGTCGGGAAGAGCCTGGTTGAACTCTGCGATGCGGACTCTCTCCCTCAGCACCTGGTCTCCAACGTACGCCTTTAGGGACTCAGCCTCGTTTTGTGAACTGAATATGCTGTAGGGAATCATGAAGGCGGTCCCTCCCTGATTGATGAAATTAGCTGCCATTATGTCGAGGAGAAGCTTCACCGAGTGGGGCGAGACGCTGCTATTGACATCTAACAGGAGAGATGAGCCTTTCATGACTCCACCGTCCAACAACACGTCAAGGTCCGGGCTACCAGTAGAATAGGAGCCCTCCGTATTACTAACAGGACTTAGCAGTCTTGGATCCAGAGATCCGTTCTGGCCAAAGTGGTATTCGACTCTGGGTAAGAGCATGAACTTGCCTCCATCGAGCGAAAACAGAGCCCCCTGACTATGGAGCCTAAAGCCGCGAAGCTTGTTGACAATTACGCTCCTCACCGTCCTATCTTCCACGTGGGACAGTGACAGGGTAACGATGCCATCAACGAGATAGTCGAGTTTAGGAGAATTTTCGCTTTCGCTCACAATTACCGCGCTTAGCTTGCTCTCTTCCAAGTCCTGAAAAATCGCAGTTTCCATCTCATTACGTCGTTCCTCCGTCGCGTTCGCTATTGCACCTTCCCAACTGTCCACAACTATGATGCCTTTCTGCTTGGCCCGTTTCAATGCGAGAATTCTGCTGACAATATTCGCCGCGCCTGCGATTCGGCCGTCTCCTCCCAGCCGCGTCCCGCTCCCCGTTGCCTCTTTTCCGGACATAGAATCGAGCACTTCGTGAACTCCGGGGAAATGTCGGTGCAGTTTCGAGGACGAGACCCGGCTTGAAACGTACACCTTGTTGGCGGAAATAGTGTGAGAACCAATACGAGTTCCTTTCGCCTGATTGAGAAGCTCAAGGGCGAGAGTTGTCTTCCCCGTACCAGGCGCACCTTGTATTAGTAACACGTTTCCTGGTGATTCTAGGAATCTTGACATAAGGTCCAGAAGGTCGCCAGGTTTAGATTTCCCAACACTTGTTTGCTCCACTTGAACGCGGGGTTCTAGCCCTGTTTCCTGTTCGCCGGAGTTATCTTCAGCCATCATGTAATTCTCGCGTCAAGACCATTCTTCTCCCCCGACAAGCATTGTGTAACCAGACAAAGGATTCCACGGTTGAACACAATAGACCAATATGGACGTCGATTAACGTGAGTCGCCCGAGCCCATCGGGTAACTTTTCGACGCAACCCAACGGAAAACGAGTAGGTATACGCGGCAATAGGCATATTTCCAGAACAAAGGGAAGGCGGTTTCTGAAAGAGGAATATAGACTGGATCGACTTACCGGTCCGGTCCCCATTTTCACGGGTCCTCTGTTACATCACGCTTAACCCGAGACCAAGAAAAATGCGGCCCTCAGGAGGTCATTCCACGCGGACCAAGATAGAAGAAACGTTTCAAATGACAATGAACCAATGTTTCTCCACTGTCCTTGAAGACATACTTGGCCGAACCGTCAGGGAAGAGATCTTCCAATTACTGGAGAAGAACGGGATCAAACCGTCGGAAATCTCCAGCAGGTTCGACGAAGTGATTGAAGTCCTCACAAGAGTCTTCGGAACCAGTGCCCAGCTTCTTGTCTACAAGACCGTGGCAGAACTCTACAAAGAATATTCTCTAAGGACTGGCTCCTCTTTCGGCGAATCTTCGAGAGACCAAGTTGCCCAACTAAGGGAGAAGGTGGTCAGCGACCTCCTGAAGCCTAAGCACTATACTAGTATCGACCCTTGACGTAAATCACACTTGGGAAATCTCAGGAGGTCACTAGCAGGATGACTCTGGGGGAATCTTTGACATAAGACTCGTCAATCAGTTAGTCTATAAATAGCGCCAGAAGAGAGTGCTTTGTAATGTCAGTTCTTTCTGAGAAGGAGGGATGTTTCCTTTAAGGCCAGTTTGATGCAACCAGGCAAAAGGAGAAGGATGCGGAAATTGGAGAACAAGGGTGCGGTACGAAAAAGCAGCAAACGATCGTCGAAAACGAACAAGATTACAAAGACAGTTGATTCTGTTCTGGGACCAGGGAAACTGGCCCCTAACTTTTCTCTTAACAGTACACCGGA
>VBBE01000199.1 GCA_005884605.1 Candidatus Bathyarchaeota archaeon | reverse complement strand
AAGTTTGAGCTTCGACTCGACCATTTGGTAGAGTCGGACGAGGTTGTGTCCGCCAGCTCCATAAGGAGGCCTCTTTCTCTCGGCCAGAATCGCAGCTTTCAGAGCCTTCTCAGTCGTGTTGTGAAGAACGTGAACTGTCTTGCTGTACTTTCCTCCCTTGAAGAGAAGCTGCGCTGACTCATAATCGTCGATAGAGGCTGCAAGCCACCACTGCGCATCCTCCCTAGCTCGCTTAGCCGTTCCCTAACCCACCTGAGAGTGCAATCCGCAAAATCGGGGTGCGTGCTTAATATTCCTGCTCAATCGTGCTATCCCAAATCCAGTATGGTCAACTAGCAAGTTCTTAGGCAGCGTTGATTGGACCGGCCCAGAAGGATGACGTTCTGATATCCGAACATATCGTACTAACCTGTAGACTTAACCGTCTCAGCGCCTATAGACAGCTAGGCAAGGATCATGATGGTAAAGGGGAGTACTGCTCTGATTGTCGCGGCCCTCTTGCTGACCACCGTGTCGACTGTTGCGGGTTTCATGGTTTCGCCGGGCGGGTACCTGGCCCCTCTCGCAAGCCCTCCTCTGATGGGGGAATCATTGGCAGCATTTCCATAGGAAATGTCTACCCTCTCTGCAGCGCAACTCCGACCACGACACCAGCGCCCTCATACTATTATGAGATAGCAGTTGTGATAACGCCCTCACCTTCCTCCGATCTGCCTCTGACAGTCCCGGTGAGCTGGATCCTAGTCGATGGTTGCACACTTCACGGAACCTTCAGGATCTCTTTGAACCCGGGAGTATACTCCTTGACCTTAGGAAGTTGTTACGGGGTCCGTGCTGCAGTCTCTTTACCCTATAGTCCCAGCTGCTCTGGCTTACCGAAGACTGTTATCGTAGAGTCCGGAACATGGACTCACGTCAGCATCTCCGTGATAACTGGAATCTACTGATCCTGGTTCTGATGGCGAAAAAAGTTTGAGCCAGGCAAAAACCAAGGCGGGCAACGAGCTTTGTCGCGGAAGCAACTGTTTACTGGCTGATTGTCAGCGCGGTTCTGCTAGTCTACCTGACCTTCGCCGTTGCCGTGGCCGCCGGTGTCCTCTACATCGCGTTCACGATAGCACTAGCTCTGGTGGAAGTAGTTCTCGCCTACGCCTGCTGGACCCTCAACAAGTGGGGCTTCCTAGCCTCGACCCTTTCCGCCATAGTTGTCGGGGGTCTCGCGTTCGGAATCCTCTACAGCCCTATCGGCGATCTTCTGCTTCTTTTGCAACTCCAAGTCGTGCTGTTCGCTTACCGAGCCCATCGAGAACCCCCAACAAGCTAGGCAAGCATACGTTTGCCAGCAGGATTTAGCCTACAGCGTGGGTTGGTAATGCCCAAAGCGCCCGCCATACAAAAGTCTTAATTGTATGGTTTTCCCACTGTTTGCATGGTGTAGAACATATGGGTCAAGTTGCGACTGTAACTAGCAAGAGCATGGTCTCCATCCCTGCCAAGATACGCGAGAAGTACGGTATACGTGAGGGGTCTAAGCTGGAGTTCGTTGAATCGGACGAAGGTGTTCTCCTTGTCCCAGTGAAGTCTCTAAGCGAGTTGAGAGGCGCGTTCAAGGCCCACGAGAAGCTCGTCAGGGAAGGCATCCGTGAGCTGGAACGCGAGCATAGGAAGGAAGCCCGAAGCTGAAAGAAAACCTCGTCTTTGACGCGGGAGTCCTTTCTCTCCACTTTGTCTCGGACCCTAGAGTAAAGAAGTACTTCGACGAGGTAGAAACCGGTGTGAAGCAAGGATCGATCTCGGCCGTCAATCTATCGGAGTTTTACTACAAGACATGTCAGAAGCTCGGCAAGTCGACCACGGACATTAGATATTATCAGATCCGTAACACGATAGCTGTTGTGGAGACTGATGCAGAACTCGCACGTAACGCGGGATTGGAAAGGTGCAGGCAACAAGCCGATCTCTCTCTGGCTGACTGTTACGTCCTAGCTGTTGCCAAGCGACTCAAAGCCATCATCTTGACAACCGACGGTGAACTTTCGAAGGTCAAAGACGTTAGAACCCAGCTATTCCGGCCGTAGGCTCTCAGCTGATTATCGTTGCTTGGCAATGCATTGCCAACCCGCTTATATGTAACTTGGCAGTCAATTGCCAACCCATTGTTGATCCAGAATCTATCATAGAAAGCCTCCATCATAACCGGACCGGTATAACACGGAATCCAGCTGGACGAACGATTGACCAAGATCGTTGCTGACGACCTCCAGAACGACGAAGTCTCCACCTTAGTTGAGTACATGACGGCCGTGTCCAGCGGTCAGATAGCTCAGCACAAGAAGCTCGTCGAAGTCACCGGTCTCTCCAACACGAAGATCAAATTCTTAGTCAAAAAGTTCCTCTACACCCGACACCTTCCCGGTTACAGAGTGCTCGAAACTGCAGGAAACTTCGAGATAGTTCGTCTCAAGCCTGAAGAGAAACGGACCGAGCAACACGAAACCCTCAGTCCAACGATGCTCCCAGAGTCCATAGGCTTGGGAGGCCTTCCACGTTGGGGCAAGCCGTCAGACATGATTGAATGGGAGGGACAGCCGCCGCCGACGAGGAAGGAACGCTACAAGAAACAGTAGCGCCCGTTGAGACTCCTTGCTGTTTAACGGGATAACAAGATATTTCAGCCTCGAAGCCAATTACTTAGTCAGCTTATGTGAGGCAAGGGATCGCGTCTGACCCAGACACCATCTTTTTCTCAAAGATTTCTTTTCTT
>VBBE01000198.1 GCA_005884605.1 Candidatus Bathyarchaeota archaeon | reverse complement strand
GGTTCTTGTACTCTTTCAGAGCCCACATGTCAACAAGGGATCTCGTGTCGTGAGGGATGTCCTTGAATCTCGGATCCCCCTGAATGTACTTCAATCTGCCCTGTCTGAAAATATTGGAGGATGTCAGGAATATCTTGACTGCTACCTCCTTGCCTTGCGGGTCGAGTCCGTGATAGACTCGGCTCTCTTTGCCTGCTTTGAGGACCCCCGTTATTTCTTTCAGCTTTCCGATGTTGAGAATCTTTAGGATTGTCAGAAGTGTCCGCTTGTCAAAGACTTCTTCGAGAGTCTCCAAGTCCTCGCTTGACTTTATCCTGAAGCGTCGCTCACGATCGTACCTTTCTTCTCGCTTCCTTAGCTTCTCGTCGACTTTGTCAGACATGGACTCTACACTGGTGCGAGGTGACGAGCTTCTATCATGGTCAGTATCATCGGCATCATGATCTAGAAGAGGGCTGAGAGACTGCGAGACCCAAGTAGAGTCTGCCCAGTTCCTGATGTTCGAGTAACGATTTGGCCGTTCCTTGGAAAATAGTTGTTCCGTTAACCATCAGATATGCTGAGTGTCCTATCTGTAGAGCTCGGGTCGCGTTTTGTTCGACAAGCAAGATGGTGATACCAGAATCCTTGGCAAGGTAAGTTATGGTATTGAGTACCTCCGTAGCCAGGATTGGTGCCAGATTTGCTGTTGGTTCGTCGAACATAATTGTATTCGGCTTTCGCAATAATGCCATGCTCATGGCCACCATCTGCCTTTCTCCTCCACTAAGGTTAGAGACCCTCGTGTTCATGTATGAGGAAAGTTTTGGGAAGATTTCGAGTGCGCCTTTCAGTCTGTCTTCAAAATCTTCGTGCCCTACGGTATATCCGGCCATCTTGAAATTTTCAGCGACCGTGAGCTTAGTGAATGTGCTTTCTGTCTGCGGGAGATATGCGATTCCAAGTCGGGCTATTTCGTGTGGAGGAAGGTTCGACACGATCTTATCATCGAGTCTGACCTGGCCTTGGTAGATAGTGGTGAGCCCGGCAATGGTTTTCAGGAGCGTGCTTTTTCCAGAACCATTTGGCCCCACAATTACCGTTATCTGGTTTGGCGCAGCTCTGAGCGAAACATCATTCAGTATCTGGAGGCTGCCATAACCGGATGAGACACCCTCGACCGTTAGTAAGCTAACCACCCAGATAGGCTTCGATGACTGTCTTGTTACTCAATACATCATCTGGCGGCCCCGATGCAATGATGCGCCCGAGCGCCATTGCGAACATCTGATCCACATAGCTGAGGGCAATGTCTAGCCTATGTTCGACGATGAAGAATGTTAGACCTAGTTCGTCCCTTAGTTTCAATATGCGGGAGAATATTTCGTGAGCGAGGGTCGGGTTCACCCCCGACACTGGCTCATCAAGAAGGAGGAGTTTTGCGTCCGACATTAGCGCCCTACCAATTTCGACGAGTTTCAGTTGCCCGCCGCTTAGCACAAATGCCGGTCGGTCCCAAACTTTCGACAGTCCTAAAAGATCGAGAATTCTCGATGCTTTTTCAACTGCTCTTTCCTCATTGTTTCGCCACATGGGGGTGATGAATTTCTTCAAGGATCTAATACCGCTAGGAAGAACCGCCTTCACGAAGCTCTCTCCCGGATTGTTTTTCTCTGCAACCAACAGGTTTTCCAGTACAGTCAGTTTCCAGAAAAGAGCAGGAATCTGGAATGTTCTCGCTAGCCCCATGCCGTAAAGTTTGTACGGCGGCACACCAGTTACGTCTTGGCCTCGGTAGAATACTTTTCCCGAGTCAGGGTTGTAATGGCCGCTTATCACGTTGATCAGAGTGGTCTTGCCAGACCCGTTAGGACCAATAAGAATGCTAATCTTGCGTTCAGCTACTTCCATCGACACGCGGTCAAGGGCGAGAAGGTTCTCGAAGGATTTCGTTACGTCTCTTATGGATAGGACGACTGACTGCATCGACGGTTTGAAGAAGAAAAGGGAGGGGTGTTTAGAAGTGTTCTTGCGCTACGGAACGCTGGTCCAGGTTATAGTGTCCGTTGTGTAGTCCCAGGTGCCAGCGTTTACCCATTTTGGCGTGCCTGACTGTATGACGACTTTCTCGATCAGGTATGCTGTCGGCGTCCTGTCCCCGCTTGCCTGAAACGACATCGAACCCGTTACTCCGAAGAGGCTACCGTTGTAGGTTGAAATGTACTGTTGTAGGTAGGCCTGAATTGCCGTCCCATTGTTTGATCCCGTCTGTATTGTTGCCATTGCTCCGAGCCAGACATCGTCATAAGCACCTAGGCAGTAAGAGTCACATGTCTGAGTTGGATACTTGCTTGCAAATTCTGAGAATAGGGCTTGAGTCTTTGTGTTATTTGTCGCGGCAAACACGGTTGACGCGAGTTTGACTTGCGCAACCAAGTTTCCCGTGGAAGTTGGTGTGATTATCTTGGCGTCATCTGCCTGTCCGTCAGTTCCAAACCAGGGAAGGGTTGACCAGGGGTAGTTATATGTGGATCCGCT
>VBBE01000210.1 GCA_005884605.1 Candidatus Bathyarchaeota archaeon | reverse complement strand
GGATTGCCACAAAACATCCCACAGTCGTTGAGTCAGGCTCACACTGAGGATCCAGATCCCGATTAGATTGAAGGACTTTTGAAATCTGGCCGCCCAGTGAGTGTGTCCAAACAATCCATCAATGAGGATGCATCCCAAGAACCAGGGGTACAAAACGAACAAGGAACGCGACCATTCTTTAGAAAAGAAAATGGAAGATACAGGTATCGCGATTAAAAAAATTCCATAACCGAACGTGTCTTCGTTGAAATATTTCAGGATGTTGGAAACGAAAATACTAGAGGAAAGTTCCGAGAGCAGGATCTGGGGTTGCGACAGTGTGGAACTTGCACCCAAGCCTAAAAACCCAATGTATCCTACACAAACCAGGACCACGACAACTCCCTGTAGAATGGCTCCCGGCTGTTCCTTGGAGTAATCTCTCAATACGAACGTCGCAAAGACCACGCAAAACGGCAAGGCGATGATGGGATGAATAACAATGGACGCACCCAGACAGAGGGCGCTTGCCAACCATTTCTTTTCCAAAAGAAGCGTGAGATGCGCCACTCCAAGCGCATAACCCAACATCTCATGAACTTGCCCCCCTCTAAGCCCGAACCATCCTGTTATGGCCCCATTGAGCGAAAAGAGCGCAATGAGGAAGGGATTAAGCGAAAATTCCCGGCCTAAAGAAATCAGGGTGAAGATGAAGAGAAAAAATGAGAGATACCAAAAAAGCAACATGGCTTCGCTGGCGCGAATATTGAGCAAATGGGACAATACAAAGGCTAAAGAAGGAAATCCAGCCGGGTATCTGAGTACCCAATCTTCCCCGAATCCTGTAGCAACCTTGTTGAGACTTTGGCCCTGGAAGAGATATCCCAACATTTCTCCCATGGAAGTGATGTCGGCATCGGGGGGCAAGGGCACGAACAAAAAATGACTGAAGGAATAAGCAAAAATAAGAATTACGAAGGCGGCTAATAAGGGCCGCTTCCCAAGGAACCGCAGGGGATTCGTGGGAACGTTCTTCAACGTCATGTAGGCCATGAGAGTCACAAAGATCAAATTCGTGATCGAACTCGGTTGTGGAAAGATGCTATTGAGGCCGAGGAAGGTGAATGCCAGGCCCGAGAGAGTGAGGATGGCGATCCCTACGCAGATTTTCGTTACGGTGTTTGAAAGACCTTTAAAAATCCGGCCGAGAAGAAAGCAACAGCACGTGAAGGTTGTCAGATCCGATAATTTCGAAAGCAGCGCGAAGCGGGTATCATAAGCATACCCACTAGAGAAGAATCTCACCATCCATGGAAGAAAAAAGAAGATGGCCAGTACAATTCGCTGAGGCAGCTTTCCCTTTTTGGAAAAAGAGAAAGCAATCAGAACACCCAGTATGGATCCTCCAATCAGCAATGAAGTCCAGAGATTCTTTGACAACAGACTGGTCATTTCTTGCTGTTGAAACATGTCCATAGTCTGTTCCGGCAACATCACAAGAAACCCTCGAGATGAAAAGTCGAGTTGCGTTTAAGGGCTGTAGAAGCTCCTCAGAATCCGTAATCCACACGCCGCCGATCTGATTAACCCGAAGATACCGCCGAGGCCCTACTTGCTTTTCTTCAAGTCGAGTTGTGATTGTGTCTTTTCCTTGATTTCACAGGTTTTGGAATCCGCAACAATATTGGAAGAAATACCCAGGATGCGTTCCGGCGACACAATGATGAAGCGCCACTCAGTTGGAAATTTGCATTCCTTCCCACCCTCCATCTTTGCCACGAAGAAACCTTTTCCGCTGTATGTATTTATCTCGTCTTCGTTTTTCAGATCGACTTCGTATTGGATGAACTTCGGGTTTGATCCGGGCACGATATTCACGTGCAGATCCTTGCCGCTCAAACGCATTTGAAACTGCGAACCGGTTTCTGCTTCCCAAACACCGTTCGGATTATTCTTAGAAACTTGAGCAGACAGGAGCGATAGGACCAACATTATCATTCTCATGGCGCGAATAATAACATAGTACCGGCTGCTATAATGCCTCTCCTGAATTAAGGATTATTTGATTGTTTCTGGCCATCACAGCCCTCGAGGACTTTTGGGATGCTTCGAAGGAAATTTTATTTATCGGCTCGTGGTGTCCGGCTTCTTGTCATTCCACGGCCGGGTTCGAGCGGCCGTATCATCTGATGCCGTCACCCTGGGATGATCGTGAGCGTTACTACAGGGCTGCCGCCTACGTCGATGCCTGTTCGGAGGCGCTTCTGCGGGAGCTGAGTCACTACTTGAACGGCGTTCATGGAACAAACCATTCGGAAAGATATTGGCGAATCGTTCTGGGGCCCTGGCTGATACTTTATACGAGCATCATTTACGACCGCTTCGTTCATTTGAAGGCTGCTTTCGCTGAATATCGGGACTTGGAAACGATCGGCATGCTCGAGTCTTCGTATCGGGTTCCATCGAACTTTAACGAAGCAGCTTCCTTCGTGGAGCACGATCCGTACAACCTGCAGATATTTTCACAGCTCCTTAAATTGTTGAATCATTCCTTTACCCGAAAACCCTTCAGAGGATCGTTTGGTGGACCTTCAAAGAACGCCACCCTGCCACGAGAGCGTGTCTTGAGATTCTCCGAGAGACTGATGAGATTTCCTTTTCAGTCACGGGCGAAAGTGACCGTTCGCGGAACAAGTCTTTCTCCAGTTCAAAGTTGGAAGTTGGCTTGGGCCACAGGATTTCAGGCGTTGCCATTAGATTTTAGCCTGGTGCCCAGATCTGTCGACCATACTGCTGTGTTCAACAAAGCGCGTCTGGGCCTGAGCGAACTGCCTTCAAAGGATGAGTTTCAACATATGCTCATAGTGTTGTTGCCGACTCATTTCCCGACTCTTTATCTGGAAGGGTATCGCGTTGCCCACGCTAGGATTTCCAAAGTGAGATGTACGCCCCTCCTGGTTTCAGGCTATGCCTGGTATGGCGACGAAGAGATGAAGCTATATGCGGCTCGCGCAACTGAGGGGAAAACGTGCCTGGTGTCTGTGCA
>VBBE01000114.1 GCA_005884605.1 Candidatus Bathyarchaeota archaeon | reverse complement strand
CTGATCCTGACTAAGGTCGGAAGTATCGAGGTCTCAAGGACAGTCGTAAGAGAGGGTGCGTTGCTTGGCGGGGAGGAAAACGGCGGTATCTTCTATGCTCCTCATCACCCGGTCAGGGACGGAACCATGGCCACTGTGCTAGTCGTGAACGCGATCGCTAGGACTGGCAGATCTCTTTCCAAGCTGCTGGATGGACTTCCCAAATTCTATATGGTCAAAGAGAAAATTCCCTGCGATGAGGGAGCAAAAGATCGCACGATGAAGGCGCTCAAGGCTAGACTCCAGGGCAGGATATCCAGTAATCTCGACGGGGTACGAGTGGATCTAGAGGGACGAGGCTGGTTTCTGGTCCGGGCCAGTGGCACCGAGCCTTTGCTCAGGCTTTACGTTGAAGCCAGGACTGAGAGCCAGGTCCAGGAGATACTGGATGAGTTTCGACCCCTAGTTCTAATGGCAGTAAAATAATCGAAACTCGCCCAAAACGTGCCCAGATCTTCGGTCTGGGATCACACCCGTATCTCGCCCCAAAATCGTTCGAGGATCGGTCTAGAATTCCTGTCTTTTTGCCATCACATCTAAGCCGGGAACGTGCCCTGAACCGCGAAACTCGCCGATTATCCATGCTGGACAGGAAATTTCCCCGTCAAAAAGGGGAGGGGGGGTATTGAACAGAGCACCTCGCAATGCAAGAGTGGTTGAAGGAACACTTCCTTTCGTAAGTCGCCTACTATACTCTATTCCCGATCTTCGCATCTTCGTCACGAAGGACATCAAGCCTAGATCGATGGTAGCAGTGCAAAAATGTGCGCAAACCCGCGGTTCAAGTTAAGCGTCTAGACTGGACTTGCGTCTGACCAGCGTTTGTCAAACGCGTCGGCGAAGACCCGTATCATCCCGTCGTTCTTAGTGAAGTGTGGCCGGAAGAACTTTGGTCGCCGGCCATTTCTCTCGTTTGTAGCCCAGATGAGAAACACCAGCTCTTTGTCGTCTGATAGCGTTCCTCTGACCGGATACCAGTCTTCCGTGGGTTGTCGAACTTCCATTCCCAACCCCATTGCCTCCCGGGCTCTCGAGACTGCCTCAGAATCCTTGGCTGTCATGAGGAGACGGAACTTCACCCTTCTCTCGATCGCGCGATAGATTTCTTCTTTGACCTTCCCGAACCAGCCGAACGTCTCCGCTGAGATCGAGATCTTTCGAGAGGCGTTTGCGATCACTTTGACTGTCCTGATCTCCATCTCTTCGAGAGTCGGCAACGGTTCCAGAAGGTCCTCTGGTCTCACTCCTAGCCTTAGCTCCCAGTACTGTGGTTCAAGCAGGGACAGCAGTCGTGTACTTTTGGCGTTGAGGGCGTCCAAATCCCTTGACATCTCTGTCCGTTTCGTGTCCTGGATCCTGGCCACGAACTGTTTGGGCTCGGACGCTTCGAGCTTGTTGCTGCTAACCAGGACAATGCCCTTCTCGACCAGCTCCTTAACTGCTCTTTCAGCGTCACGTGATGAGAAGCTAGAATGAGCCAGAATCTGCTCTATGGTCTCGCCTGAGGGCTTCTCCAGGAGGGAGAAATAGATTGAGCATCCCTCTCTCGAGAATCCGAGTTCTTCCATGAGTTTTTGGGCTTCGTCGTTCAATCCGCGAGTCGCCTTTCCTCTAGGAATCGACAACTATGAAGTAGATGTTGGCAGGGGAAAACCTCGACAGTCGACCTTCCCTTTGACCCGTCGAATAAAGTTCGGACAAGCGAAGCACTGTGCGAAAGAGACGGTCTTGGAGAGAACTGGGCAGTCTACCGCCTCCTTCTTCATTCTAGCCAGCTGTTTGCCGCCAACGACGCCCTTTAGATCTTGAACATACTGTTTTGGAGTCGCAGGGCTCTTCTCTGGAACAGTGACTTGCACAACATATTTCGTTTGAGGAAGGTCTTCGCTCATCTGCTTCCAGTCGCCCGGTCCGCTCCGGACTGCTAATTATCCCTTTGTTACTGGAGCGCGTCCAATCGGACCAAAAGCATGCTAGGCCTTTGCCTTATCTTTCGGCAGTCCAATGGAGGCTCCTTCCAACAGGGAATTCGCCTTGTCCAGAACGGTCTGGAATTCCCGTTGCTCCTCTAGAGTCATTGAGTGTTGCTGCTCCATCATTTTTGCCAGTCCCTTCACGGTGAGCATCATCAGAGGAAGGAAGACCTCGCGCTCTTTGCCAGGGATGGCCCGGTAAACGTAAGGATTAGATTCGGTAAGTACAGAAGCTTCCGCAGAGTATGCTCCCGTCCGTTTTATGTGGTAAAGTCCCGCGTAGATGCTAATCGGACCTATGACCAGTAGCGCGACGATTCCGAAAATGTACAAACGAGGAAAATAATCATGGATTACGGCAACGTCCTTGAAAGCGAGCTCGTATATCACGATCATCGTGCTCGCGAAACCGAGCGGAAAAGCAACGTAAGTTCCGTACCCTATCCGGAAATAATACCAGCTTCTGAATATCAACCTACTGAGATTCATTGTCAGTTCCACGCGAACACTGCGCCTAACGTTTATATGAAATATGGGTCGGCGGACGGTTGTAGAAGGCACTTGGAGAAACGGCTCTTTCTACTTCCCTTAGCCTGGGTCGTTTTCGGCCTCGGGCTGGTATATGGACTCAGATTCTTGCTAGGACCCATAGTAAGCATAGTTCCCACCATCTCCAATGACAAACCCATTGGCGGCTCGATCTTCTCAGTTCTATTTTTCAGCGTTGCCGCAGTGCTAGGGGTCCTTGCTGTAAGCCTCTACTCCCTTGGCGTCTGGAACGTAGATTTGTCGAAAAGAAAAGACAAAGCTGATCTTGGCGCCCTACTTGTGCTGGTAACGGGAGGCCTACTCCTCTGGTACGTGCCCCTCGCCTTCTTCGCAGTTGTCGCCTCTATAGTCTATCTGCTTGCCGTGAATATCGAGTAGCCCTCGAATTTCCTTGCGACCGAAACCTTAGTTATAAAAACAGACTGAGCCTATGCCCAGTGTTGAAGCTGAGCCTCTTGCTCCCATTTAGACGGAAGCTTGTGAGTCTATCAAATGACGTCTCCTAAGACAGCCGTGATCCTCTCCGGTGGAGAAGGACTGCGACTACGACCGATTACCCATGATATTCCGAAAGGACTGGTTAAAGTTGGCGGGAAACCTCTTCTCGAATGGGTTATTGAATGGCTCCAACAGAACAAAGTCACAGACCTAGTCATAGGGGTTGCCTATCTGAAAGAGAAAATAATCCGCTACTTCGGAAGCGGGGGGAAATTTGGAGTGGATATTCGATACAGTGTCCATACGGTGGAAGGCGGAACGAGCGAGGGCTTCCGTCTTGCGATTTCACGTTATGTGGATTCTCCATCATTCTTTGCGCTTAACGGCGACCAAATTACGGATCTAAGACTACGTGCATTGCACGACAACCATTCGGAGGATGGATCCTTGGCATCAATTGCGGTCGTGCATCCTAGGCTGCCTTTCGGCCTTGTCGAAATTAGCCCTAAGGGGCTTTGTGAGGGTTTTGTGGAAAAGCCGGTTCTGCGGGACTTCTTCTGCTCGATGGGAATCTACGTTTTCGATCAGAAGGTGCTGAATTACATGCCGCAGAAAGGCGATGTTGAAAGAACGACTTTTCCGAAGTTGGCGCAAATGAATAAGCTAAAAGCCTTCAAGCACAACGGATCCTTCATCACTGTTAACTCGTTGAGAGAACTTGAAGAGGCTGACGAGACGTTAAAGGAGAGAAAACCAAGATGAACGTGCTCATTACAGGAATAACTGGATTCATAGGTTCAAGGTTAGCTTCTAGGCTCGTTAAGGACGGTTACAATGTCCACGGTTTGGTCAGGCACTCGTCTGAAAGAGAACTGAGTAGAATCAGAGATGTAATTTCCCAAGTTCATCTTATCGAAGGAGATCTTGGAACCTTCCATTCGATTATGTCCGCAGTGGATGCCTCGGAGCCAGAGATAATTTTTCATCTCGGAGCGCTGACTCCTGTCAGGTTGTCTTTTGACGATCCTTATCCGTACATCGCGACAAACTTCGAGGGAACGGTCAACCTAGTTCATGCGATCCTGAGGGAAGCGCCTAACGCACGACTCATCGCGGCTTCGACCGCCGAAGTGTACGGCTGGCAAGAAGGCAACCGGCCTATTAGAGAAGAAGCGATTCTCAATCCTGCGTCCCCATACGCGGTTACAAAATCCGCCGCCGATCAGTACGTGCAGATGGCTGACCGAGTTTATCATCTAAAGGGAACAGTGCTTCGACCTATCAATAGCTATGGAAGAACCGGCGAAGGAGGGTTCTACACCGAATATCTTATATCGAAAATGCTGGCAGGAGAAACTTGCTACGTTGGAGCTCCTGACTCAATCCGAGACTACATGTTTGCAGAAGACCATGTTAGCAGCTACATCCTAGCTGGCAAGTCACCCAAGGCGATCGGCCAAGTCTATAACGTATCACCGGGCAACCCGGTTACGAATTCTGAATTAGCGAAATTGTTAACGGCAATGACAGGATTCAAGGGGAAGATTGTCTTTGGATCATATCCGCCCGGGTACCCTCAGCGGCCGAAGTCACAAGACCCCCAGTATCTAGTACTTGACAATTCCAAAATATCAAAGGAGCTAGGGTGGAAGCCGTCCCATACCCTTCAAGAGGGATTAAAGCTCACGGTAGAGATGTGGAGGTCTAAGAACAGGTAAACAGCCATCGATTTGGCTTCAGATAACTGCGGTTAGTCCATGAAGGTACTCCTCGTTCATCCTCGACTAAGTGTTAAGGGCGGCGGCGAAAGGGTTGCAATTCACTCGATCCTCGCTGCGACCAAAGCCGGCCACGAGATTACGCTAGTAAGCGAGGAATTCGACGAAGCGAGTTTCGAGGACTTTTATGGTTACAATGGGCTGTTCGAAAAAGTCAACCGATCCTATTACCCTCCCTTCAAGCCACACCTCGGGCCTCGGGCACTCCTCTACCAAAGGATAGCATATCACAGGGTTCGGATCAAGCGAATTGTTTCGCGATATACTTATGATATCTTGCTTAGCACACAAGATATCGGCTACGTACCTTCAACACGCATTCCGGTCATACAGTATTGCTATTTTCCCGAATACTTCTCTCATCTACAATCGTCGACCTCTCCAATCTGGCGCTTGTACTATCGGCCGGCAAGCGCCTATTATCGGAATCGCGTTCGCCGCGTTAGAGTCTTTCTAAGCGTCTCCGATTTTACCCGAGAATTCGTGCAGAGGACGTGGCGGCGCGATTCCCTAACCGTGTACCCACCTTGCCCAGTCGAAGTCTATTCACAACTCGATAGGATGCAGCCAAGGGAGAATCTGGTGGTAACCGTCGGAAGGTTCGTTCCGGAGAAAAGATTCCACTTCTTCGTTGAATTGGCTCGAATGGTTCCTACGACAAGATTTGTCGCAATAGGAAGTCTCCCGGATGGAACTTCAGCGTACTTTGAGCAGTTGAGAAGAACGGCACCAGAAAATGTTTCGTTCGTTCTCTTACCGCTAAGAAAAGCAAAGGATCTTCTTGGAAGAGCGATGGCGTATGTTCATTGTGCTAAGGATGAGCATTTCGGGATAACTATAGTTGAGGCTATGGCTGCCGGATGTGTCCCGATTGTCCATGATAGCGGGGGACCCATAGAGATTGTGACCAATGACGTGGGTTTTCGATGGCGTGAGCTGCCCGTTGCAGCACGACAGATCGTAAAGCTTACTGAAAACGATCAGCTTCGCGAGAAGTTGTCGGCAGCCGCGTCCGCCAGGGCTCAGCAGTTCCGACCAGAGGTTTTCGAATCAGAAATTGCAAGAGTCCTTCGAGTGTCTTGAAACCAGACCTCTTCTAGGATTCGGTTTCCCGCTCCTCCTCTAAGGCGACGAACCCCTGATATCCGCAGTTCCTACACACATAGGTTACAGGCAACATGGATCCCTCCAGTGGCATTCGAGATCTTACGACGGTTGAACCGCATTGGGGACATGCTCGTAGGACCGTCGGGCCTCGCCTAAATGAGCCAAGGACTTCTTTAAGACTGGACATGCTCTACAGCCGCTTAGTGAAGCTCTATGCTTGTTTCGGGAAAGCCGTATCCAACCAGAACCTTCTTCACCTTGTCACGATGGTCTCCTTGCAATATGATGGCATTGTTCTTAGATGTCCCGCCGCAGGCACAGTAAGTTTTCAATTTTGTTGCTAGGTCTGGCAGGTCCACACTTTTGCCATCGATGCCTTCAACTATGGTCGCAGGTTTCCCCCATTTGCGCATTTCCATGCGCACTTTTACAGTCTGCTGCTCCATGCTGATGGTGCCACAGACGCAGAGGTCTTTGGGAAGGCCGCAGGTGGAACACACGTCGGCCATTCTAGAAGCCCAGTTCTCCCTTGTAATCGTCCACGAGTTTGTATAGCTGGCTTGCGTATTTAAGCGTGCCCTCAGAAGAGATAGATTAGACACCGAGGTAAAGGAAGAAAAGGAACCAGAACAGCCAAGCCATCCCAAGAGCAATAATTATGGTCGTCCTTTCCGTCATGCTTTCCTCTTGTGAGTCCTATACCGAAGGGGTAAAATCCTGATTGTAACCACGGGGACGCAGCAAGGGAACGAATCTGGGGCCCCGGGGGTGGGCAGCCAGATTGAGCCCTAGCCTGCTTATTCCTTCAAATCTCTCGGTATTGCCAAGGGTTTCCAGCGCTTTCCAGCGGACTAATTGAAGTTTAGTCGGCTCCAGGGGCTATCGATAAATAGGTATAGCCGGTATATACGGTAAGGCGAGTTAGAAGGTTCTCGATTGAGTGAGCGGATAACCGTCTCGATTGAGCTGGAGTTCTTTAACAAATACCTTTTCAACGCTTTGAAGAGGAGTCTCTATAATGCGAATCCAAAGAAAAAACTGGACATTATCTATTACTACTCTAGGGATCCACGGGTGAAATTCTCGATTTCCATGACTGGATATAGCACGACAAAGCCGAATCCTTCGCCCCAGTGGGCTACTGTATTCAACAACATTCAGAGCATGCGCCAGTATCTACGCTAGAACCGGTTTAAGCAGTCAGACCAAGGGCGTCTTTCAGACCCTTGTACCTATTCCGCACAGTGACCTCGGTAACGTTAGCAATCTCCGCGATTTCCTTTTGAGTCTTCTTTTCTCTTTGGAGGACACAGGCAACGTAGAGTGCTGCCGCGGCTAGGCCCATCGGATCCTTGCCGGCTACAACTCCCTTATTTCGTGCGTCTTTCAGTACTTGAATCGCAGATTGCTGTGTCTGTATTGTGATTTCGGCTCGGCTGGCAATTTTTGATATGCAACGAATCGGGTCTTCGACCGGCATTGACATTTCTAGCTCTCTCAGTAGGAGGCGGTAGCAGCGTGCGACGTCTTTCTTCTTGATTCTACTTGCTGATGCTACTTCTTTGAGGGTTCGGGGCGTCTCGCTAGATCTGCAGGCTGCGTATAAGGATGCGGCTGCTATTGCGGCAATTGAGCGTCCTCTGACAAGTCCGCTGTCGAGTGCCTTTCGGTATACGACTGCCGAGTCTTCTTTGACGTTGGCCGGTACGTGTAACCTGTCTGTTAGACGGTCAAGCTCGGCCATTGCCTGGGCTAGGTTGCGATCGGATGATGAGTGTACTCTGGTCCGGATTTGCCATTTCCGAAGACGGAGCATTTCCATTCTTGTCTCGAAGGGTAATTGTCTGCCGAACGCGTCTCTGTTGACTCGGTCGATAACTGTTGAGAGTCCTTTGTCGTGAATGGAGAAGGATGTGGGTATTCCGACGCGGCCTCTCTCATCCTTTTCCTCCTTGGTAAAAGCCCGCCATTCGGGTCCGCGACTCATCAGGTTCTGGGACAGAACTAATCCACAGTCTTGGCAGATGGTCTCGCCTTGGTCGAAGTCTTCTATGAGATTGAGGCTCCCGCATTCGGGGCAAACGTGAACCTTGGGTGGGTGTGCGCTGGGGGAGGGTGTGCTCATGGTTCTTGCCTGGTTCTCCGCGGACCGTGTGCATCTCCGTTTGCTGGACCGGTTTCGGAAGGCGCTTTAGAAGAGTCCAAGCTCGGAAAGCGAGAGCGACGCGTTCGGTTTCAAATATAAGTGTTTCGACAAGTATATAGGCTAGGTCGGGTTCCGACGCTTGCCATTCCAATCGATTTCAGTAGTCCGGTTGCAGCCGGAGGCCTCGGATCTTGTATCTTAAGATACCTGATGCTTTGCCTCTCAAGGTTAGGCCAGGGGATTCCTGGTCTGGGAGGTTTCCGGATAAGTTCCTGCGATCCGGAGTGCGTCCAAGCTTCGATCGAAGGACAGCCGGGAATTCTTCAAACTCGCAAGCGCTTTTTTTTTGGTGGCAGAGTTAGAGGTTTTACGAAGTCTTCCGCTCGACCGCTCTCGTGTCGCGAGGTGTCTGCTCTTATCCCCACTTTTTTCGGCGAGGGAAATGTGCTGTCAGGTACGCATAATCAGCGAGTCTGGGGACTCAGGGGGCATTCCAGAATTAGATTTGAGGGCAAGAAGACGGGAAATCTACGTCAATCCTCGAACGATTCAGGGGCGAGATGCTGAGGGTTTTCCCGGATTCGAGATCAGTGCCGATTCTGGGCGATTTGCTTGCTTAGCGCGTCTTGACATCGATCTTTCAGTTAACGCCGGACAAAGTTGCGTGAGGGGATCTCGCGAGTCCCCTCCCTTCTCGCACCTTAACAGGGTCCAAGCAGGAACTTTTCAGGATCCCAGCTTACAACAGCCTGTTTTTCGGGAACGGC
Organism: Candidatus Bathyarchaeota archaeon; assembly: GCA_005884605.1. Next base: position 576 of record VBBE01000114.1, on the reverse strand, counting down.
CCAGGGGGGACAGTGGATAATCGACCACTATTGATTCTCCCCTCTCTCCAATTCAACGAAACCTATTATGGCTAGTTAAACGGCAAACGAGAACTTTGTAGCCCGGTGGTGTAGTGGTCTAGCATAGCATGGGCGTTTCGGGCCAGAAACACGGAAGCGTCCCTAGTCGGCTCTGGATCCCCTCAAACAGAGGGGTTGGAGCAACCTGCTGACGGGAGTTCGAATCTCCCCCGGGCTACCACAGTGGGCACTAGCTCCCACTTTTCTTTCTCTTGAAGAGAGGCTTCTATCCGGTGTGTCTCACCGAAACCCTCGATTTGAGAATCCTGTCTGAGAATGGTTCCCGGTCGAGTCCGCGTCCACGAATGAATGCATCGATAATTTGACGGTCTGTCAGCTTCCGCTTTGGAGTAAGAATTAGGTCTGCTTTGAGATACAACTCTCGTGAGAACTGCTCGCCTTTACTTCTAACGTCGTTGTAGAGCGGGTTGACGAGCTATTCTGATATTCAATGGAGTCCTTCTAACCGGCATTTTGTTCGGTTACCCACCATAACCTCTAGCCAATTGGTCAATT
>VBBE01000209.1 GCA_005884605.1 Candidatus Bathyarchaeota archaeon | reverse complement strand
GACTCCTCCATCGCCCTGAATAGAGCTAGGCGGTACGCCATATGACCCGAGTATCGGGTAGGTCATTACCACTATCTGTTCTTGGTAAGACGGGTCGGTAAGCAGTTCTGGGTATCCCATCATGGAAGTGTTGAAGACAACTTCGCCAGAAATTTCGGTCTCGGCACCAAACCCAACGCCTTGAATGATGGTGCCGTCCTCGAGGACCAGTGCGCCTTTCTTGCCTGGTTCCGCCAGTTCCATGTGGTGTTATGGACCCAGAGGAGGGGGACTGTACATGGCCCTTTTCAAAGTTTTACTTTGAGTTCTTCCTTCACTGTTCGTAGCACAATCACGGTCTCATCGCACATCGGAGAAGTCAGTACGGCTGACCAGTCGATGTCTACAAGACTCGAGCAGCGTTCTTGCAATCTGGGCAGTACTGGTATAGTGCTAGGAGGTCTTTGTATTCTTGCTCTTCTCCCAAGCTGTGTGATGTATACACTAGAACGTTCACTAGTGGTTTTGAACAGGCATAATGGCGACCATCCTCAGAGGTGGACACTTCAATTCGTGCGTTCGGAATCTTAGCTTTCTTTAGTTCTGCTAGCAGTTGTTCCAAGCTGTTGGCTGTAAACTCCTGGAAGGGCATGTGTGGTATGCCCCCAGCGATCTTACTCTTCACCCTAGAAGGATGCGCCATCTCTCAGACCTGAGCCGATTCTTTTCGCTTTCTAAGATACTTGGAGCACGACTGGCCTGCATAAGTGCGAAGTATCGTGCCATGGCGAGTGGAAGTGTCAGAAGGCTTAACGCTTACATTTCGCCGAACGATTCGAGTTATCATATCCGCCCAGCAGAGGCTTAGTCCTGCCTTAGTATGAACTGGGAAACCAGCTTTCAAGTCGCGCATTGTGAAAGGTTTCAGACATTCTTGCGTAGCACTCCTCGTCAACCGTTATCCAGGACTTCGATGAGACGAGGTCGGATTGCAAGTTCAGTCAATATGGGGGGAGGATAGGTTACGATTTTCGTAAGTCTAGCAAAATGTAAAACAGAAAACCCACTCTAGAAACGATACGTGAAGCTGACAAACTCTGGGAACAGTTAGGAAAAGAAGAGGACAAAGTAATCAGCGCTTACTGGACGATCGGCGGATACGACGCAATAGTCACCCTGGAAGCGCCGGCGCCAGTGAAAGAGCCGGTCTGAAAGCTCTGGTGTGATGGGGAGACTATCTCAGCACTGAAACTTTGGTCGCGGTTCCCGCGAGATGATGTCGTGAAACTCTTGGGATGAATCCCTGTATTGCTTCGACGCATCCCCCCCTTCTTCTTGCTTTCAGACGCTCTGAATGAAAGTGGGATTCATAGCTTCGATGTCGCGGATAACTCGGATACATGCTGATTCCAAAAAGTGGGTTGGTCGATGGAGTGAACTGGTGCATCCTCGCATCAGACCTCCTGATAGCGGCGCGAACCGTCTAGTACTGTTGTGTAGGTGATTGCCAGTCTTGGCCTGTCTGTCGCGTTGAAGAGCCGGTCGATGACGAGCTGTCTTTTTCCTTCCAGGCTTTGACGGCGTCGATCATGCTCATTCCTTGCGTCATCTTCCCTTTCAGGAAGAGGTTGTATTCGCTGGGTTTGCGTTTCTCTTTTTTGGCGCCTTTCTTGCCAAGTTGAGATATTGTAGATTCTTGCTGGGCGATTGTGCTTTGGTGTTTCTTGAGCATGTCCGCGTGCGACTTCATCATACTCATTGTACTTTTGGAGTCCTTGATTACCGAGCTGAGGTTCTTTTCGAGCGTTGCTAGTCTGGTCTTCAGCCTGTTTATGTCCGCGAGGATGGACTTTGGTATTCCTGATGTTTTCGGCATGGCTATTTGCTAATTCGATGAGAAGAAAAGCATTCCGCATGGTTCAGAAACGTCTGTTTATCGCACGAAAAGCGGGGTTTCAGCCAAGCCAGCTGAAAGTTCCGATGAGGTCCTAGAGTTCTCGGGCGTCGCAAATTCTGATAAAGCTAGGGAAAGATACTGGTAGATTCCTAGAACAGGGCCGAGATCAGGGGCGTTTCAGCACCCGGGACTCGAGAATGTCTGGAGGGTGCTGTCGGAAGCTGCCTCATTTGCGCTGTAGAGGCCTGCGGCGACGGTTGCACTGACTGTCAGAACAAGTCTCGATGACAAGGGAAGCGTGGTTGGGTTGAGGGTCGGGTGCGTGAATACGAGGTTGAAGGGCACACTCTGACCGGGAGCAAAGGAGCTGTCGCCTTGCGAGTTTGTCCCGATGGCTGAACCGTCGACGGATAGAGTGAAGGTGAGGTGACTAAGGCTGGTCTGAATGGACGAAGCTGTCCAGATCGCGCCTCGGACATTGTAGTTCAACGTCTTCAAGGAGGATGACTGGGTGGTGCAGTATCTTGAAACGCTGAACGTTTTTGCCGTAAGTCCTCTGATGGACGTGTCGCTCATCACTCCGTACGCGGCCGCGGCAGAGTATCCTAGAATCAGGACGATGGCAACGATGAACTTCCAACCTCCCAGCGAGCGCCGCTTACGCGGCTTCTCGACAGTATCAGCCATGGAAGAATGAATGTGCTACGTCTTTATGAAACTTGCAGGTTCCGTTAACTCTTCGTTGGCTGAGT
>VBBE01000208.1 GCA_005884605.1 Candidatus Bathyarchaeota archaeon | reverse complement strand
AGCTATTTTTGCTTGACTTTTCGCTGTGGATAGATGCAGCATGTAGTCCTCTTCCCTCAGGCCCGGTGTACTTGCCCTCTATGCAGCTAGGTCAGTTTAGGATGTGACCGCCCCCGAGGGTCTTCGGTGCGCGCTCTTTCTGGCGAGTGTTCCAAGGGCCACAATCGTTCCAAGGTCGGATTATTTTTTCAAAGGAGCTTGCTATGGCTGACTATATCGTTTGTTCCCCGAAGATGTTGCCGCGCGACAAGTGGGTCTCGGCCGCGACGAAAGCAATTTCAGTGAATCCGTTGAACCACGCTCCAGTGCAGCGGCTGTCGCTTGTCATCCCCGGCTTTAAGGCAAAACCTGAGCATCTGGCGGTATTGGTTACGAAATTCTGGAAGGTTGGGGGTGTGCAGCTCACGGTCGGCTTTCTCGACAACCCGGAGACCGCGTTGCGTAGCCGCATCATTTCCCACATGAACGCCTGGAACAAAACTGCGAACGTAAAGTTCACGGAAAGCAAAGATGCACCGGACGTTCGCATCGCCCGCACTGCAGGTGATGGATATTGGTCGTTCCTCGGTACGGACATTCTGACCATTGAACCAGACCAGCCGACAATGAACCTAGATTCATTCACGATGAACACGCTGGAATCAGAGTTCCATCGTGTGGTGAGACACGAAACTGGACATACAATGGGCTTCCCACATGAGCACATGCGACGTAAGCTGGTGGAAAAAATCGATAGCCCCAAAGCGATTCGATTTTTCGAAGAGACGCAAGGATGGGACAAGGAGACCGTGATTCAGCAGGTCCTGACGCCGATCGAGGAATCGCAGCTTCTTGCAACTCCGCGCGCCGACGAGAATTCGATCATGTGTTATCAGATTCCGGGCTCAATTACAAAAGACGGTCAGCCGATCCTCGGCGGAAGTGATATTGATCCGCTCGACTTTGAGTTTGCGGCGCAGATCTATCCGCAACCCACCGCCGCAGTCTTGGCGGGCGCAGCTTAAACCTGATTTCGCGTTCACTTCCGTTGGTGGCGTCGCAGGAAAAATTTGAAGACGGTGAGGCACGAATACAGTCAGCAAGCGTGGCCGCCTGCCCGAATCGAGGTGTCTTATGGGGATCTTCGAGTTCCTAAAGCGCGGATTGTCCACTCAGGCGAATGCTGGAACTGATGCCCAGACCACTCCGACCAAGTCCCAGCAGCAAGAGACTTCAGACGATGTAACCAAGACGCAGCGTGCCATCCTAAGCTTTACCCTCTTTGGCATTGTCGTAACAATTCTGTTCACAGTGGCTTCTATTTCACCGTTCTCGTGGACCCAATGCGCAAAAGTGACCGGGATGGGGCTGCTGTACGCGGGAGCGTTCTTTGGGATCGGCGCTCTCGCGGGTTTTCTCTTTGGTATACCTCGTAGCCTTCAGGCAAAGCCCAAAGACAAAACCGCCGGGGGTTCCACCGAGGCCACACAGGGAAGATACGCGGCAAATACAAATTTAGAAGAGATTTCAGATTGGCTGACCAAAATTATTGTAGGACTAGGTCTGGTCAATTTAAAAAGTGTGCCGGAATATTTGAAGAGGGCGGCGTGGTACTTCGCCAATTTTTGTGGAAAAGAGCTATGTGAGTCGGTGGCAATGGGAGTCATGATCTACTTCTTCGTTTGTGGTTTCTTCTTGGGTTACCTCATGACTCGTCTTTATCTTACGGGGGCATTTACACGGGCCGACAAGGACGGAACCGTCGAAACCATTGAAGCTGTTCAGGCTCCCATAGAAATCCCGATTTCGGTAATCCCTAAAGCGTAACAATCATGAATAATTCGTATGATTTCAAGTATATGAAAATAGGAAACTTAGATCGAATCAGACTCGTGCGACTTGAAAGTAGGGAAAGGACGCGATTTTACCCTCTTGACATCCCCTCCTTGAAGTATATTATGAGTAATGAATGAGTGTAAAAGGAGGTTATTTTGAGCACTGAGAATTGCGATCTTTGAGGTTCGTGCATGCAGTTGAATGGAACTATTCAAAGCTTTCGGGATCTCCCGATCATAGAGGTCCCCGCGCCGAGACCGCTGCCGAAGGCGAATTTAATAAAGGCGCACCGAGTCGAATTGGGTGAAAGAGATGGTTCCATTAAGGAAGTATCATCGAGATCGTGATGCAATGCCCCGAGTTCCTCCGGTACCTACAAAAGGAGAAAAATGGAATGGCAGATACCAGAGTTCAATTCGATTTCACGGAAGCGGCACTGAATGAACTGGATGCGTTGAAGGAGGAGCTTGGAGTAAAAACCAGAGCGGAGGTTGTTCGCTATGCCCTTCGGCTAATGCAGTGGTTAATCCAACAGATTACCAACGGTGGCAGGATTCTTGTTGAACGGAAGAACGGCGAAGTGCAAAGCGTCGTTTTCCCCTTCTTGGGTAAAGTAGCAGAGACTAAGGCCCAAAAAGAAGAAGCTACACGACCGCTTGTGGCAGCTGGCTAGCGATCATCCTCTGGAAAAGTCAACAAGCGCTAGCCGCGGACCCGCCCCACCCTTCACGCCTTTCGAAGGGTGGGCACCTCGGCAAGTGCGTCGTCCAGGCCCCACGCTTCTCCGGCATCCCAATCTCCCCCACTATTTCCTTGACCTCGCTTCCCACCTGCGCGATAACCAATACATAGCTCAAGCGCAATGTTCCCATCTTTGCATAACTCCTTTGTTTCAAAGATTTTAC
>VBBE01000207.1 GCA_005884605.1 Candidatus Bathyarchaeota archaeon | reverse complement strand
GGGCCAAACCTTCCAAATGGCCCGCTAACGGACGGCTAACAAACGGGAAAACCTTGTCGTTACTATTAACGGCTCTGTTAGCTAATCGCCGGATGCCTCTCTGACTTATGCCTGGGATTTTGGCTCTTGTCGTTTATCGTGTTGGCGTTCAAGTCTGTCTGGCAATACTATGCTCCAACAGGCGATGTTTTCCAGTTGTTGGACGTGTTCAGACAGATGGTTAACGATTCCATACGGACCGTTCTGTTGAACGGTGCGTGTTCGCTGAGAATGCTTTCACTCCTCTCCTACAACCAGCTCGCCCGTTATGATAGCCCCAGCTGCTACAAGCTCTGCGCGATAAGCAGAGCCGCAGGAATACTAGCGGCCAGGAAAAAATCCGTCAGGAGAGGGCTTCCCACCAAGACCCCGTACGCTGTCAGACAGCAGCTCGTCTCCTGCTACGGGTTCGAGATCAGGAACGGAGCATTACGTTTCCCAGTATCGAGAGGTAGACGTTTCAGCATACCCTTGACCAAGCACGTGTTAGAGATCATATCTCAACCCGGAGTCAAGGTTCGCTCTTTCACCCTTACCAGGAGCAAACTGAGCCTCTGCATCACCCGTGACACTCCTATGATAGAATGGGCCTCAACGGTAGGTGTGGACCGTAATCTCCGCAATCTAACGGTTGGAAACGATGATCAGACCCGTCACTATGACCTCTCGAAGTGTGTGAGAATAGCCAAGACTACTGTGCGCATCGTCGCCTCTTTTACAAGGGACGATGCGAGAATAAGAACAGATCGTGGCAGGATGAACGGGTGGAGTTTCGGCGAGGCTCAACGGCAGATCGAGTACAAGGCTCGATGGGTCGGACTACCGATAATCCGTTTGTTTAGGCGTGAGACCAGAGGTTCCAGTGTGTCTTGTCCGAGATGCGGGGAGAGACTCCAATCGGACAAACGACTAGAACGCAAGCTCTGGTGCGGTAAATGTCGAGTGGTATTGGACCGGGATATGGTTTGCAGCGGTTAACCTGGCTCGGCGGGGACGGGTGAGGTTCGCACGTTCCCGGCCTCCCATAACTGAGGCGCAAGGCAGGGCAGGTGAAGCAATGAAGGGGAACCCGACGCCTACGGTAATCCCTGGAGTCGATGCCCCGAAGCTAACTCAACCAACAAAGAGTTAACAGAACCCTATTAATTATTCGAGCTTCATTAGATGCTAACTATGGTTCTTGTCGCAAAGGATGTGGTCGAGAAGGATTTCCTTTCTGTGCCGCGAGATACGAATGCTCTTGATGCGGCTCGACAGATGAAGGCAAAGAGACACGGCTTCGCCATAATCGCGTCCCCCAGCGGCGGTCCAGAGGGGATAGTTACCGAATGGGATTATCTCTCCAAGATAGTGGCTGAGGGAAAAGATCCTTCACGTGTGAAAATAGGTGATATCATGACGAGCGATCTGGTATCTGTGGACGCGAACATAGGGCTGGACCAGGTCGCGGAGCTGATGGCGCGGAAAGGGATCCGCAGAGTTCTAGTGCTAAAGGACAAGAGAGTCATCGGCGTCATCACAGCGAGCAGTATGCTTTCCAGATTGAAAGAGTATGTTGACCAGGTCTCCTCCACGATCGCAAGGCTCCAATCTCCAATGATGTAGAAGCATCCCCGCTTTCGGGAAGACAACGAGGATTGAAGAAGCAATAACCCAGCTGGCCCCCTTCCTCCTTCAGGCTCCACAGAGTAATGTTTAACACAGGAATTTGCCCCTGTCTAGTTTGATCTTCTGTGGCCCAGATGCTCCAGTTCAACGGACATGGGGAACTGGCAGCAGAGATTCTGCAGTTGAAGCAGGAGAGAAACGCGGTCATTCTAGCGCACAACTACCAGGTTCCAGAGGTCCAGGATATCGCAGACTTTGTAGGCGACTCGCTAGGCCTCTCGCAAGCTGCGGCTAGAACTCCTGCGGACGTGATTGTTTTTTGTGGGGTTCATTTCATGGCAGAGACGGCCTCGATAATCTCGCCGAAGAAGACGGTGTTGTTGCCGGACCTTGATGCGGGTTGTTCGTTGGCGGCGACGATCGATGGGGAGAAGTTGCGGGCTTGGAAGAAGGATCATCCGAACGCTGTTGTTGTTTCGTACATTAACACGACTGCCGAGGTTAAGGCTGAGAGCGATTATGTCTGCACTTCCGGTAATGCGGTGAAGGTTGTGAATAGTATTCCTCGGGATCGAGAGATTCTGTTTCTTCCGGATCTTTTCTTGGGTGCGTTTGTGAAGGAGAGGACGGGCCGAGAGATGGAGATTTGGCCTGGGGAATGCCATGTTCATGCGGGCATAACCCCGGATGTTGTGAATCAGAAGCTTTCGGAGAATTCTGATGCGGAATTCTTAATCCATCCCGAGTGTGGATGTGTCACGCAGTTTCTGAATTTTGCTGAAAAGGGCGATTTCAATATGCCAATGATTCATGTCGCTTCGACAGAGGGCTTGGTTCGTCAGTCGAGAGAGTCCGGCGCGGACAACTTCCTGGTTGCGACGGAGACCGGTATCCTTCATCGTATGCGGAAAGAGAACCCTGACAAGACTTTCCTACCGGTCAAGGAGGATGCTGTTTGCCAATACATGAAGACTATAACCCTGGAGAAGGTCGCTAACTCGCTGAGAAACATGGTCCACGAGGTCAGAGTTCCAGATGAAACGGCTCGAAGGGCGCGCCTTGCCATCGAACGTATGCTCCAGCTAGCTTAGTAAGAGGCCCCATCCGCTAATTGTAAAGGTCAGGGTCCCTAGTGTCTGTATTCGATGTTGGGTCAGGAACTATCGTCCCCGCGCTCGTCGTGCTCGTAATAGGCTTCCTTGTAGGGATCGTGCTCGAGAAGACGGTGAAGCTCGGACTTGCTATTCTTTCACTCGTCGGTCTCCTCGTCGCAACAGGCTACATCAACCTCCAGCTGAGCGAGCCCTCGACGGCAACTATCTACAGGGTCTTTTCGCAAGGACAACAAGCAGCCAGCCAGGCGTCGACATTCGCAAGCATACTGCCAATTACTTCCGCGGCCTTTCTAGTAGGCCTCGCCTTAGGCATCTGGAAAGGCTGATACAAGCAGTTTGCGCTATACCCTTGAACCGGACATTGGGGAACATCACAATTTAGACTGAGATTGGCGAAGAAGGTGTGGAACGTCACATGTCAAGAGTCCAAGGAAAGGATCCTGATCTCTTCAGCGGATTTTCGAACACGAGTCTGAAGGATAGATGCGAGTCGTGCAGCAATATTGAAACTTGCAACCTATGTGGTCACTCGATTTCCGGGTTCGAACATATCGGAGTAAGGGCGAATGCCGGACACGAATCGGGAATCTGGCACTACGCCAACCCCTGTCGCCATCTGAACCAGCTCCGTGCCAGATCTGCCAGTGTGAAATATGGTGGCGGTCCACTATGGAAGAACGGTTACACCTGGCAGAACATATACTGGGGGCCCCATTTTTCAAGTCCGGAAAATGCGGCTTGGGCAAAAAGTATCGAGAAAGCTGTCGCAGATATAGAGTCGGACAAGACATACTCTGTAGGGCTATCGCAATACAATGTTGGAATCGGGAAGCTCAACCCACTCGTTGCGATCAAGACAGCTCCTGCGACGAAAATAACTGATGGACAAATCAGGCAGGCCCTTGCCAGTTGGATTTCTTCAGGAACTATTCCCAATTTGGGGACAAAGGGGGCGTATAACATATTTCTGCCACCAGGGGTTACAGTATCCCTCTCGCCCGTTGAGGCATCATGCGCTATCTTCTGTGATTATCACAATACCGTGAACGGGT
>VBBE01000206.1 GCA_005884605.1 Candidatus Bathyarchaeota archaeon | reverse complement strand
GTCCAGCGAATCCTCTCGACCGCCCGCAACAACAACAGCATTGTCATCGCTCTCTCCAAATCAACGCAGCTCACAGTCGGCGGGAAAAATATCCTCGGCTTCTTCGACGCCGAAAAAGTTCCCCACATCATAGACATAACATCGATTGTGGAGAACGAGTATCCAGCGTACCCCATCAGATTCCTCGGACGAGTTTGCGTGTCGAAACTCTCGCCAGACGGGTTTCTGTTCCGTACCGACATCGATCGTGATGCCGATGAACAGCAGTCGCTGGTTGGACTTGGCCGAGTTGCGGGGACCGATGTGATCTTCCATGGCTACCCTGAGACGTTGAGAATCGCGCACATCTTCAGCACGTTCACCGCCAACGAGATCCTCGCTGTCCAGCGATTCGTTGCCAGCAACCATCATGTCAGTCTTCAAGCTCGGCCGAATTTACGACGATCACTGTTCGGACCCTTCGGAACGAGCAGGTACGTGGCCTAAGTGCGGATCTATCGAAAGGAAGCTGATGAGGTCCAGCTCATCGCCTTCCCGGACGAGCACGTTCACAAAGGCGACTATTTCGTCATAGAAGACCAATCTCAATCGAGGGGACTCCTTGTCCAAGCCATAGATCTCCAGTACGCCAACGTCCCTGGTGTTCTGGAGGATATTCTCAGAGACGTGATGACTGACGGGGAGCTTTCAGGGGAAGATGTAGACCCACTGAACATTTCGAGCCAAGTGGACGCATTGAAGGACACGAGGTTGGCAGTTTGCAAGATCCGAGGAACAATTGCTCAAGACGGAAGTCTTTCGCCTAGCACTTCCTGGTTGCCATCACGCACCTCATCCAAGATCCGACCTTATGCAGTCAACAAGCTGATAATGAACGGGGGAAAGATGCCGGTCAAGCTCGGACACAACGACGGCGAGCCAATAAGCGTAGACGCCAGCGGACTCGATGGCGGTCTCAACATAATCACCGGAAGAAAAGGGTCAGGCAAGTCTCACCTCGCGAAGCTTCTCCTGCTGTCCATGGCAGGATGGGGTGCTCCCTGCATCGTGCTAGACGTTAACGGAGAATACATCAACCTACACAAATCGAAAGATGGACGACAATCTTCAGCACGGCTGACCGTTCTCGCGCCGAGAAGCGGCCTAAACTTCTCCATGGCCAAACTAGGACTAAGAACCGTAGCGGGAGTCCTGAGCCATGCTCTGGATCTGCCAGCGACATCGTCGAAGGTCTTCACCACGATATGGAAAGATCTCGAGGCCCGGGGAGACTTGACTCTGCCTATGGTGATCCAAGCGGTACAGTCGTGGAGCTGCCATGATAGTGTCCGAGAAGCCCTGACTTCTAGGCTGCAGGTCTTGATGGAATCGGGATTGTTTGATGAGGCGAATCCGCTAACCGAAGAGCGGATTCTTCACACCATAGAGGGAGGCGGTGTCCTAGTGGTTAATCTAAAAAATCAGAGCCAAATCGTCCGACGAATACTCGTCGAGATCTTTCTCGGAGAACTAACCAAAATTCTCTCCTCAAACTGGCTCAAGGCAGCCTTTCTCTTTGCAGAGGAAGCGCACCTGTATCTGCGCGATACCTACTGGGATGACATAGTTACGCGGATGAGGCATATTGGACTGTTTACCACTTTCATTACGAACCAGCCGGACACCGTTCAGGAAGCGATCTACAGGCAAGCTGACAACGTGTTCATCTTCAACTTCACAAACGAACACGACATAGAGGCTATCGGTAAGGTGGCAAAGGCTGATAGCGATACGATACGCTATCTCGTCAGAGGAATCCCCACTAGGCGGTGCCTACTGTTGGGCAATGTCGTCAAGGACCTGCCGATGATGGTCGACGTGGAACAGCTGGACGTCAGGACTATGGGCGAGACACGACTCTTCTTCTCCTAGCGTCAATAATCAGGCACTGGCCTTTTGTTCGGCCCAGTTTTGCTAGTCCTGTTAGGTTAAGGTCTCGGTCAGCCACAAGACGTTCGTTCCCATGAGAATCTCCATCACCCATTCCAGATCGTAAGAGGCGGAACGGGGAAAATGCTCAACAGTGAGCGACTTGGCTAACTCTGATTTGGAATATTTCTTGGTCAATACTGGATCCTCAGAACTGCACGCCAGCATAAGCTCGCGCCGAATCGAGAAAATGGTCCGCCAGTCTATTCTCTGGCCATCTGCACTAGGTCGGATGGTTGCTTATTGCTGTTCTCGGAGAGGCTCATTATTCCTCCGGTGAGACTTTGACCCTGTATTCCTTTTGCGGCGAGGATCTGCGCAACCCGCAAAGAGGTGGCCCCAGCCATACACACCAAGAGGACCTTTCGATTGTCCTTGGGCAGAACATTCGTGATATTGTCGGGTATCTTTTCGGTCGAGATCAACGTTTGGACATCTGATGCCCTTGCGACTTTGATCTTGCTCTCATCGCATCCAAGAGATGACGCGAGGAGTTTTATGCCATCCTCTTTCGGGACGAACATGCCGTGCGTCCAGAGAACCTCTCCATAATCTGCTACGCTGGTGCTTGCCTG
>VBBE01000216.1 GCA_005884605.1 Candidatus Bathyarchaeota archaeon | reverse complement strand
CTGATAGTCCACCGATCACAAAGATGACGACGGAGCCCAGCGCGAAGAGCATAGGAGTAGTGAGCTTGACCGCTCCTTTGTACATGGTTCCTATGAAAGAAAGCATCAGAACCCCGAAGGGAATTGAGATCATCTCTGTGTTGATCGTAAACACCTCACGCTCCGTTAAACTGATCCCCGTCAAGAACATGTGATGACCGTACACCATGTAGCTCAGCAGAACGACAATTCCGACCGCGGCGAACAGCGGCTTCCTTGCATAGACTGGTCTCCCGGAGAAGGTCGCGATTATTCCGGCTACGATTCCGAACGCGGGCAGCAAGACGATGTATACTTCAGGGTGACCGAAGAACCACCAGACATGGTCCCAGAGGATAGAACCACCGGCAGAGGAGGTGAAGAAGGAGGTCCCGAGAAGCCTGTCAGCCTCGAGCATAATGAGACCTGCGATGAGAGAGGGAAAGGCCCATAGAAACTGGAGCATTGTCCAGAAAGTGAACATCGTAAACATGGGCAGCTTGACAAAGCTGACACCCCGTGCTCTATGCCAGAGGATCGTGACGAGTATGTTTACGGTGCCGACGGTGTTCGAGGCGGCTAGAACGATGAGGGCTGCAGCTCCCAACGTCTCGCCGGAGCCAGGGCTAAACTGGAGCGACGTAAGTGGAGAATAGTTCGTCCACCCCGATGCGGGAGATCCTCCCGGAACGAAGAAACTTGCGAAAGCGGTTATTCCACTGAATACGTACATCCAGTAGCTCGTGGCGTTGAGCCTGGCAAACGCGACGTCGGCGGCTCCTATCTGGAGGGGAACGAAATAGTTTGCAAAAGCGATTCCCAGCGGCGAGAGGAACCAGAGTACCATGATCAGACCATGCATCGTAACCGCCTCGTTGTACTGTGGAGGCTGAAGGAATGTCTCAGAGGGGAATGCGAGCTGTGTACGCATGAGAAATGCGAGAATCCCAGCCAAGAAGGCGAAGTAGAACGATGTTACCAGATAGAGAATACCGACCTCTTTATGGTTGGTTGTAAACAACCACCTCTTCAGCCAACCAGTATTCAGGCTCCCACCTCCTAGGTGACCACGAGCTTCGCGATCATGAACGCGTGTCCGCTCCCACACAGCTCGTAACACAGGATCCGGTATGTCCCAGTGGTGGATACTTGGAACCATATCAGGTTGTATTTGCCCGGGATCGCGTCTGCCTTCACACGAAGGTCCGGGATGCCGAATGAATGAAACACATCGATCGAGGTTATGTTCAGAATCACGATCTTGTTGTGGGGGACAGTCAATACGGCAGGAACACCGCAGCCGCTTGTACAGTTGAAGCTCCACGAAAAGCGCTGACCAGTAACATTGACGTGCAACGCATTTGGATCATTCCAGCCATTCGGTGGGTTGTTGTAGACGCCTATGGCATGGAAGCTGGCATAGCCTGCTCCCGCAAGAACTGAGGCCATGATTATGATAATAACCAAAACAGTCCGAACGGGGACCTTCCCATCCTCGTCATGCTGGGCCGTACCAGAACTGGGTCTAGCCCGATACTTTGTAACGAATAACACCAGCGCTCCTATCGTGATTGCACCAGCGGCGACAGCCAGGACCCAGTACAGGTTGTAGAGAGACTGCCAAGCATCCGTCGTGGGCGCTGATATCGCCAGTAGACCGCGCCTCAGAAGAATACTTTGCCCGTCCCGGTCGAGATATAAGCTTACTGGGAGAACAGCGCTAGTACGAACGGCTAAGTGCCTAGACTCCAAACACTTTGGTCTTGCATCCTCCGCGTGGCAGAGAGCATATACCAATCTGTGATGGAGGTCTTAGGCGGTTCGGGAAATCATTGCTCACCTGGAAGGCCCTGGCGATTCTCACAATATCGATCGCGACTTTAGGGTTCATCACCCTCCAATACCTGCACCTGCCCTACCCATCGTTCAACGTGTCCCCTGCGCAGAACTGTGAAAGACCCCTGGGCTACGTCCTAATGATTCTGGACGACAATGGATTCAACGAGAGCATCCGCAACGGTCAGCCAACCATCCAATTTCAACGAAATGACACTATCAACATTCTCGTCTGTAACCTCGATCCAGTACAGTCGCACGGGTTCGCCATCGATCACTACTTTGCCGTCGGGTTGACCTTGAGGCCGGGAGAAGCCTACAAGGTCTCGTTTGTCGCCAGAGACTCCGGTAGCTTCACAATCTACTGCAACGTCTTCTGCACAGTCCACACATTCATGAAGGGCAGACTGGTAGTGAACTAGCAGAAGCTTTCGCCTCTCAAACATGAACTACTATTATATACTCTGAGAGGTTGGTTTCGCCGAGGAAGATGTCACAATCCCAGACAGCATCATCTACAGGACGCACAGCCTTAGCAATAGGAGTCGTCGCCCTTATCATCGGCGCATCAGCCCTAGGCTATGCCGTCTACCTCGGTCTCAGCCAGTTGCCGTCCCAGTTGTCCTCAGTTTCTGTGGATAAGCCATGCTCTACAGCTCAACCGTGCGCGAACAAAACTTTCAGAGTCGACTGGTTCCTGTCCAACCAGACTGGCCAAGATAGATTCTACCCCTCAGACATTACCGTAATCCAAGGAGATAACATCACCATCATATTCAACACCAACGACACTACAGACGCTCACACCTTCACCATCAATTTGGGACTCAGAGGCTTTGCCAGCAGCACCTTCTTCCAGCTGAACAACAGCTGGACGGGCCTGTCAAGTGGTGACTTCATCACGCCTGGGACTCCTGGGTACAACCTTAATTTCACAGGAAAGCCCGACGGATGTCAGGACAATAATGGCAGCACAGTCGCCTGCAACACACAAAAGCAGGACGACACCGCAAACGGGGGCACGGGTCCCACTGGGGCCTGCAACAATTATGCCTCAACGCCTCCTCCATGTAATCTCTGGTCTATCGGCTACCTTGGCGTAGTCAATACTCCAGGCGTCTACGAGTTCCACTGTTTCTACCACCAGAAAGGAGGCATGGTCGGTTACATCACAGTGCTTCCAAACAAGGGATTCACTGCCTAACCCCCTTATCCAATTTTTTCTTACTCTGTTCAGAACAATCTATCGAAGAGGACGACGCGAAGAACCCTACCGTTCAGTATTATCAGTGGCGAAGGAGGGGAGGAAAAGTATAGCGAGTATTTATTAGACCGATTTCTGGGCCGCGCTTTCACGGTGCAGAATGTGCATCATACTAGGGTCGTACACTTTGAGATACCGGCCGACAACGAGGAACGCGCAAAGACCTTCTACCAGAAAGCCTTCGGATGGGATATCAGCAAGTACCCGGGAATGGAGTACCATATGGTTGGAACCACAGAGGTTGACCAGAAGACTCAGATGCCTACAGCGCCCGGAGCCATCAACGGTGGGCTGACGAAACGCAACAACGAAGTCAAGAACACCGTAATCACAGTCGACGTCACCGACATTGAGGGTACATTGAAGAACGTGGAGAAACTGGGCGGCAAGACGGTGCGGAAGAAAGAGCCAGTTGCTGACATGGGCTTCACAGCCTACTTCAAGGACACCGAAGGAAACATCGTAGGTCTCTGGCAGAGCGCCCGCCGAATGTAAGACACTCATTCCTCGCAGTCGGACCGGACCCTCTTTTTCAAACGGTCCGAGCAAACTACTGCTCATTTTCTAGTTCATTTCGAAACTTGATGTGGGCAATTCAGTGCCGCTATCTCAGCCCTGCGGACGAGAG
>VBBE01000215.1 GCA_005884605.1 Candidatus Bathyarchaeota archaeon | reverse complement strand
GTGAACGTGATTTCGTCAAACCAGTGTCCAGCGGTGAGAGCATTGTTAACAACGTTATTGTTGCCCGACGTCGGAAATGTTGCTGCGGTAGAAGCAGCAGCGGTGTTAGCTACCACTCCCAACCCGTTGTCAGCCACTGTCATTGTGCCTGAACTTGTGTGGTAGGTGCCAATCTCACCCGTGTTCGAGGTCGTGGTTACTGCCAGGTTCGCGGCTAGAACGCCGGCGACCATTCCGAACATGGCAACAACAACTAGGGCGAGTACGGGGACTTTCTTGGTTGTTACTTGACTCATCTTCGCTCTTAGACTGATCATCCTTGAATCCTCGGCTCGGCGATGAGATACGGATACGATAAGCCACACGTTCCTAGCGTGGACGTTCCATGGTAACGTGCCGTGGAGCTAGCGTGTGTGTGAGAAGATTATTCCTCTTCTCGCTGCTTTCTACGCTTGTACTTCTGCCTGGGTTTCCGCTGCCACTTTTTCAGAAAGTGCATTACGGTGAGACCGTTTGCTCGGTGGCCAGAGAGCCGGTTGAAAACGGAGGTTCTTCCATGGGGTTCCGGAGCTAGATCCTCTTCTCCGAGACTCCATTTCTTGGAAGTCATCTGACCTTGCTCGTCCTGTTCTTCAGTAAGCACAAGTTCGTCGCCGGCGTGTTTGAGGAGTGCTGTCTCGATCTGTTTCGCTGAGTCGAACTCGACCTTCTTCTCGACAAGCTCCATGTAGACTTGGTTGAGGAGCTCTCGATATGGCACTGGCTCCTTCCGTTGTGAGATGATGGACAGGGCTGCTTTCAGCATAACCCTCTCTTGTTTCGTCATTGCGGGTTGAGTCCACTCTGGCTGACTGGGGATTCTGAGCCGGAGTGGAATGTCTGGGACGGAGGACTCAGTCTCGATGGCTTGGGCGAGGGCGGACGATGCGTCGGGCTCTTCGGGGCCTGACTCTTGTGGGACGAGTGGTTTCTTGAATCGTAGTTGTGTTTCGGGCTGGCCGGGTGCTCGATAGATAGTCCCGGTGTCCTCGATCGAGAATCCTGACCATTTGAGAAGTTTCTGGAAACGGTTGGAGATGCTCGAGGCCCATGTGGGAAGGATTATGCTGATCGTCGCCCCGGGTTGGACTGTTTGGTAGATCTTTCCGAACGATGCTAGTAACTGGTCATCGGTTGTGGTTTCCGGGTCCTGGCTCAATGGATTTAGAGTTCTATCGTTCGTTGAGAGCCAGACTTGTCGGTAGGGTGGTGTTAGGAAGAATTCTTTGACCCCGGGGATCGCAGCGGCTAGCAGCCCTCTCTCCTGGAGCATCTTGAGTATTGTTCCCGTTCCGACGATCGTGAGACTCAAGAGTCCGAGATAGAAGTCGAGGTTGAACGCTGCGGCGATGGAGGGATTTTGGTAGGTGTTGAGATCGGTTCCGATGATTCTTGCGGGGTAAGATATCGTCCCGCTTGTGGGCGGATTTGTCCCATAAAGGGTGAGCAGCGCTGTCTGCCCGGCGTGAACGAAGAGCAGGAGGCTGAAGAAGAGTTCCGTGAGACTTGCAAGACTTAGCCAGACGGCGAGAGGACGCCACCACACGGTGGGGCGGAGAGACGAGACGAGCAAGGCAAGAGAGCATAGGATGAGCAGGATCCTTGTGAACGCGCCTAGGATGGAGGCGAGCGGAGTAGTTGCAGGAATACCTGTGGCGGCGATCTGAAGATAAAACGGGGAGACCTGGATTGATAACACGTGGTTGTTTGTCGGGCTAGTTAGGGTCCACCAAGGCTGGTTGCTGAGAGCGAGAAAGCCGGCGATCAATCCGGCGATGAAGGTCGGTAGATCAATTCGCTGGAGGAGGTTCTGGTTCGAGTTCTGAGTTATAGTCTCCAGCGTCTTTCCCTGGTCTCGCGAGTTTCAGGACATCGGTCCAACTCGGGGTCCTGTTGGCTGTACTGCGGTCTTGGATGGGATAGGTTTCCCGTAACTGTTTTGGTTTCAGCGAAGTCCTTTGAACTGTAGACGTTCCACGCTAGTCTTGGCACTGTCTAGCGTGGATGAGACACGGCAGGATTCTACCCCGACCTTATCAGGGATATAGAGGCTTGACTGTTGGAACGATGCTTAGAGGATAAAGGCTCAGTCTCAACAGAAAATGATTCCCCGTGGAAAAAACGGGGGTATAGGGAGTTTATGCTTTCGGTTTACGTCGTAGGTAGAAGAACCCGCCGATGCCTGCTAGCAATCCGCCGATGCCGAACATTGCAGTTCCCACACCTGCAAGAATAGTGCCGACGATGTTGGCGTTGGTGGAGCCGCCGCCGAGATTTACGAAGGTAGCTTGGGCAGCGTTCGCGTCATTGAGCGAGTTCTGATAGTGGGTCTTGGCGCCAGAGTAGTCGCCATTGCTCCAGCTCACGTCGCCGAGATCTCTTTCGGTTTTTGCCTGGGCAAGCTGGCCAGCGGCAGTTGGTTGATCAAGACTAACGGCGTTTGGTACCTCGTCTATGGTTTTCGAAGCTTGGAGACGGGTCTGTAGGGCGGAAAATTGGTCGCTGGTATAGACGGTCAGTGAAGGCCCGGGAGACGTGGTCTGGCAAGAGTTGGCCTTCTCAGGATCGTTCGCGGTCGTGCATGAAGCTGGGTTCAAGGCATTCAACGCTCCGTCCCACACCGCTGCGGTCCAAGTATGTGAGCGGCTGCCAGGCCCACCCGCTGCGGGCATC
>VBBE01000113.1 GCA_005884605.1 Candidatus Bathyarchaeota archaeon | reverse complement strand
GTTTGAATCATTCAAGCCTAAGGAGAATGCGAAAATTGTTGCTAGCATATCTTCTTGGTTTCATGATTGGAGATGCTTCAAAGGGGAGAGCGAGTTCCACAAGCGGACGGATGTTCATAGGTCTCGTTCTTACTAAGAAACATCCAGACAATCGACGATTGGGAGAGTTTGTTGGTCTTTGTGCAAACGCATGTGGTCTGAAGTTTTCAAGGATTCATGACCGAGTCTTGAACGAGAGGCTCCCCTATGGAAGATATCACTGGAAATCTGAACATTCGACAATTGTCACCTGACTCTTCAATAGATGTCTAGGCCTTCGCTACGGACAACTAACAACCTACGATGCTGCAAGAGTTGCATGGGTCGCCTCAATGCCGCGCTCTTTCAAGATTTGGTTTCTCCAAGGCCTTGGGGATTCAGACGGATATGTTCGACTTCAAGATCAAGAGGTTCACCTGATTACATCTCCAAATAGTAAAACTGTTCGGAGAATCCTCGATTCTATGAAAATCACTTATAGATTGGGCATCTCGAAGAACCTAGACATTATTCAGCTCCCCGTCTTGACAGCTTCCAAGCTGCCCATATTCAGTCCGCACGTGAAATCGTATCGATACTCGCTTATGATGAATCTTGTGAATGCCAGAAGATTGAGAAGCGGTCCATGGCCGAGCTGGTTGAGGAAAAGAGTTATCTGTCTTGCGAACCAGAACAAGACGACCGGCCAAATTCTCCGTCGAGTGCTGGAGCAGTATAATATCGCAATCCGAGCACCTAATGTGCGGCGATACATTAGACGCCGCGGAAGGCGTCAATGAAAGCAAGTTAGATTGAGTGGCGGACCCGGAGGGATTCGAACCCTCGACCTCTGGCCGGAGACCTCTAGCAATCTCCTACAGCTGTCTCCGTTACTGACCCCACCTAGGGGGCTGCCGCTCTATCCAGGCTGAGCTACGGGCCCGAAAGGGTTGGCTATGATGAATCCTAGTTAATTGTTCCTAAGAATGGCCTGTCGAGTGCGGACCGGCAAGAATTCTTCAGGTCCACTGAATGAGCATTTGACTCGGTGGCGCTCGCCCTGCCCTGAGGTCAGTCATGTCTTGCAAAAAACTCCTGCGGATCTACGACGTGAACCCGCTTTCCCTTCTTCACAAGTTCCTCAGCGACCTTCTCATTGCTGGTGAAGAAACAACCATCTCCTGTGAAGAACCTCAAGGTTCCATGAGACGATTCGTTACAAACCATGAAATTCGCCATCGACTTGTCATCATCGAGGTCTCCTCCACAAATCGGACACTTGAACTCAACCCACATGACCATTCCCCATGTTGCTTTTGTGTGGCCGACGCTAGGCCTATAAAGGAAAATCCCGACTGGAGATTTCTAGAGTTCCATCATGCCAGACGACAAGATAGTGATCAAGACAAAACACGGAGAACTTAGCCTCGAACAGCTAGCAGAGGCGCAACACGGTATGGCGCACCTAATGAAGGAGGTCGGAGAAAGATATCACGTCCTCTACTACGCCGCGAAAGCGCTCAACTGGAAGCTGGCACAGTACCAGCTCAACCAGGTCATCGCCCTCTTCAGAATAGGCGCCACTCTTAGGCCAAAGTTCACCGAGGACCTGAATGGCTTCGTCAAGACACATTTCCACCCCATGAGTGAAGCCATTCGTTTACAAGACTGGAAGAGGTTTGAAGAGGCCTTCAAGAAAGGGATTCACGGCAGCGATCAATTCCACGAAAAATACGGATACGGCTACATCCATTTCGTCTTACCGAAGACTTCGCCGGAGATGTATGACCTGAACCCCGAGAAGTCATCGACTGGTTAGGGACTCCGCGCTTCTATCTAGAAGCCCGGCTCATTCGCGGCAAGGAGTGCTAGCCCGCTGCTACAGTCACATGAATGAGCCTAGTCCTGGTTTCTCTTCTGACGCGTCTCCGTCTCACATTCCTAGCCCTCGAACGAAAGCTCATCCTTGCAGGTTCCCTCACATCATCAAAGGCCCTAATATACCGAGCTGATGCTCAGACGTTTGCGTTCTCATTTTCCACTGTGGGAGGGAAAGGGTCGAATGAGATTTGTTCTCGTAAAGTCGGGACAGATCGGGTTCATTGGATGGCGTTTTGGATCTCGTCAACTAGAGATGATAACTTGACATTTTTCTCTTGGCTTGTTTTCATATCCTTCAGACGCACGCTTCCTTCCTTGACCTCTCTAGGACCGAGGACCAGAGATATCTTTACCTTCAATGAGTCAGCGTATTCTAGCTGTTTGCTGAGCGGGCGTTGTTTGAGGTCGTAGTCGGCCCTGATGCCCTGGCCTCGAAGTTGTTGAACGACTTTCACGGCCTCGTTCCATACGGTTTCGTTGACTGTGACGACGAAGATCTGCGGACCTTGCTGGATGTCGGGGAAAAGGTCTTTCCGCTCTAGGGATAACATGAGTCGTTCGTAGCCGCCTGCTACTCCCGTTGCAGGTATGTCTCGTTTTCCGTAGATCTTGCATAGCTTGTCGAAGCGGCCACCTCCGAGGACCGCACCTACGTCTTCTCCCTCGCTGTCGTATGCCTCGAACACCGTTCCGTCGTAGTAGCTTATTCCCCGTACGATTCCGAGGTCGATCTTGATCTTGTTTTTCTTTCCGAGGGATTCTACGCGGTTGATTGTCCCCGAGAGTTCTTTGAAGCCCTGGTGGATCATGTCGCCTTTGGGCAGTTTGCTTTCTAGTTCTCCGAGGACCTTGTCTGGGTCTCCGCCCATATCGGCGAAACCCAGGATTCGCTTGACTCTGTCTTTCGATAGGCCTGCCCGGGTGAACTCTCTCTCGGCCTGTTCAGAGCCGATTTTTCCCATCTTATCGATTATCCGGATCAGATGATCGAGGTCATTTTGGGACTGGATTCCCAGACCCCGCAGGAAACCTTCGATCAGTTTTCGGTTACTGATTTTGACTAGGTGGTCTTTGAGGCCGACTGATTCCAGGATATCAGAGCTCAATGCTATGATCTCTGCATCGGCCGAGTGATCTGCGACTCCATAGATTTCAGCGTCCCACTGTGTGAAGTAGCGGTAGCGGGCGAACTGGGGCTCGTCGTATCGCCAGACTCCGCCGATGGATGATATCTTGATTGGTTCGGGGAGGTCGAACCTATTTGCGATCATCCGGGTCATTCCTACTGTTAGGTCGAATCGAAGTCCGAGGTTTCGTTCTGCTTTGTCTTTGAACCAGTAGATTTCGTCCCTGATTGTGGGACCTGATTTTGCCTCTAGGGTTTCCAGGTTTTCTACGGGGCTGGGCTCCAGCATCTGGAATCCATAGTTCCAGAGGACTTGTCGTATCTTGTCGGTGAGCCAGATTCTGCGTGTCATTTCTTCTGGGTCAATGTCTTTCATGCCTCGTGGAAGGGTGAATTGTGGTTCTGACAAGTTAGTTGCTTCTCCTTTTTCGGAGCTACTTTGCTTCGAAGCGTTCCGTGTTCAATGTATAATAGACGATGTCCGTGCGTCTGTCAATCACGGCGAGGACTAGGTCCTTTCCGTCCTTGTTCGCTTTCGCGGAGAGCCTTGCAAGTTTTTCGAGCGTGGATTCTCCTCCTTCGAAGACGATTGACACCTGCCTTCGTGTGGCTCCTTTTCCGAAGGTTTCGAAGTCGAATCCTTCTTCGGATTCTCGGACGAGGTAGCCTCTATCTCGCAGGTCCCTGTAAACTAGATACTTTGTCCATATGGTTGCTTTGCCGGTTGATAGTTTTGTGACGAGATTCTGGAGCGTTTTTTCCTTTCCTGTTTTCTCGTCTGTTACGTGGGCTCTTCGTTTCTCAACGAGATAGAATGTCTCGTAGGGGCTCAGGAATAGCTTGTCGTCTGCTAGGGTTCCGTAGGCCTTCTCCCGGAGTTCCATGAGTTTCTCCGGTTCTTTCAGGTAGACTTTGTTCTTGGAGAGGAAGGCTTCGAGAACTTCTAGCGTGATCAAGCATCGCACCAGTTTTGGTTTTGAAACGGGCCAAAGCTCGGGCAGGCGTCTATAAAGGCATGCGAACAATTAGGATCGACAAACGGAGTTTTGAGAAATGGACGGGAGAGAACGAGTCTCGCTTGAGCCGGTGCGATGGAAGAATGGGGCACTGGAGGCTATTGACACGACAAAGTTGCCGAGTAGATTGGTGTATGTTCGGATGCGGACAGTGGACCAGGTTTGTTCGTCGATCCGTTCCATGAAGGTTAGAGGGGCGCCGTTGATCGGCGTTGTCGGCGGGTATGGGATGGTTTTGGCCGCCATGAACGTCAAGGGCAGCGATTTGAAACAAGCCAGGTCACAGCTTCGCAAGGCCGCTGACGCGTTGATCTTGACGAGGCCGACTGGGGTGAATCTTCGCTGGGCTGTCGAGCGAGTCTTCAAGGCGTCTTCTCGTGTCAATTCAGTTGGCCCACTCGGTGAGGAGTTGAGGCGGGAGGCTGATGCGATTCTTCGCGAGGAGCTTGAATCCGCTCGCAAGATCGGACGCTATGGCGCTGCCTTGATAGAAGATGAGGATACGGTGTTGACGCATTGCAATGCCGGGGCTCTCGCGACTGTGGGATACGGTACAGCGTTAGCGGTGGTCAGGTCCGCCGTTGAACAGGGGAAGAGAGTGTCCGTGATCGCGACGGAGACGCGCCCGTTGTTGCAGGGGTCGAGGCTGACCGCGTTTGAGCTAGCGCGGGACGGGATTCCAGTCCGCGTGATCTGTGATAGTGCAGCTGCTCAACTGATGGCTCAGGGAGTGGTGGACAAGGTTGTTGTGGGCGCGGATAGGGTCTTGGGAACGGGACATGTTACGAATAAGATAGGGACGTTGCCGATCGCGCTTGCTGCGAAGTTCTATGGTGTTCCGTTTTATGTCGCAGCGCCTGCGTCGACGCTTGATCTTGTGACGGACGTGTCGCGGGTGGTTATTGAGGAGCGGGATCAGCGAGAGGTGTTGTCGATTGGAGGGAGGCGTTTTGCTCCCCGAAATGTCGGGGCTTTGAACCCGGCTTTCGACATTACGCCGCCAGAGCTGGTTACGGGGATTGTGACGGATCGTGGGGTGGTCCGTCAGCCTTTGGCTGAGAATATTCGGGAGATGTTTGGCTGATTCACGAAGGAAGACTGTCATGGCAGGGAGTGGTGAACGTGGAATTCTCAACGTTTCACGAAGGGCGGGGCGCGGGAAAAACAGACCCCCCGGGGGTCACATAATAGTTAGCAGAAAAAAATAGTTACAGAAAGGGCGAGTCCATGACAGGAGGAAGTTGCAGAATAACCGGATCCTCATGGAAAAGCATGGTTGTTTAACGTATCCGGAAGAGGAAATTTTTTCTAGAATTCGGTTTATCACAAATGTGTACTTTTTCTACCGATAAAGAGTAGGTTTAGGCGGATATTTCGCGAACTTCTCTCGTCTCTCTCGACTCTTTCTCCCTCTCCTTCGGCTCCTTCTTGATAACCGGGGTTACCACCTCCACAGGCACGTTTCCAGCCGATTCTATGCGAGCCTTCCAGTCAGTCCCAATCGAGACTAGAGCGTAGATTCCTATGACCTCCGCCTTTGCCTTCTGGATGATCTTCATCATCGCCCGCTGCGTCTCGCCGCTATCGATAATATCATCGACAATGAGCACGCAGTCAGTCTTTTTGATCGCGTCCCTCGGAACGAACAAGCTCAACACAACAGCAGTCTTTGGGGGCACGAAAATTTCCTCGATAAACTCCCTCACTCCAACCTCTCTCTGTTTCTTAGCGACAAGTAATCCAACGCCGAGCCGGTGCGCGAGGAGAGTTGCTAGTGGTATTCCGTCAACTGCTGCAGTCATGATCTTTGTAACTCTCTTTCCGGCGAACTTGCCTACTGCATGTTGGACGGCTCGTTCCATCAGCATCGTGTCTCCTATGATCGCGGTGTTGTCGAAATATCCTCCGTCGTCAAAGTGAATTCTTTCTAGGAGTTCCTTGTCTAAACTCATGTACCTCTGCAACGTCTTGTTGATCTCTTCTGCTCTCTCCGCTGTCGGCAAGACATGTCCTTTCACGTACCGGCTTAGAACTGTTTCAGGAAGGTGAACCATCGCTGAGAGTTCTCTGTAGGTGAACCGTTGCTTGGCGAGGTTGAGCAGTTCGATCGTCATGAGTTTGTATTTGAGATCTAGAATGCGTGAAGTGTCCTTCATTTCTTGTATCGGCACCTTAGCCACTCGTACCCTGTATAACGCTTTCCATTATTTCGGCGTGCGGGATTTTTTTCTACGGCGACTAGCAACTACTCCGGTACTATTCTGGTAGCGGCCGGCGTACTTGTTGATCGTGGGCTTTCCAAGTCTTAACAGGGAGAGCTGGATGAACCTCTCGCCTTTTGCGAGATTGACAGCGCTGTCTCCGGAATTATAGAGACTGACGGTGAGCTGCCCGCGAAAGCCCGGGTCAACCAGAGCAAGACTCGCGAACAATCCTTCACGCGCCAGGGACGAGCGAAGATGTAAAAATCCGACAATATGATCAGATAGCTCGACCCTCTCGATGCTAGCCACCAGCGAATGCTGTTTCGGTTCTAGACGAACGTCCCGATCGATCCGCAGATCTATCCCTGCAGGGTTTACCCTGAATCTGCGCGGAAGGATACCTAGTTCTCCATTCCTCATTGCGGAAGTGATCTCCTTGTCCGAAAGCGCCATTGACAGATACCGGTCAACCACCGTTCACTATTCAAAGCTTGGAATTGGGTACGATTGACTCAAAAATTGGAAGAGGCAACCTTGGCTGAGAAACGCGTCTGGACCCAGGGAACGAGACACCTAAAGAAAAGCGACCCTGCACTTGCAAAAATAATTAACCGCCTAGGACCCTATGAGTTTCAATTGGACAAGGATCACTACGAGTCCCTCGTAGGCTCGATAATTTTCCAGCAACTGGCCGGAGCCGCAGCCCGCGCAATACTCAACCGGTTCAAACAAATCTACGATGGCAAGATTCCAAGGCCTCGACAATACCTTGACACTGAGGAGAGGCACTTGCGCGCAAGCGGATTATCCCCACAGAAGATCAGGTATATCCGAGATCTATCCGAGAGAATCGAGAACGGTGTCCTAGACCTCACACGATTGTCTGAGCTTCGGAGCGATGAAGTTGTGGAAGAACTCGATGAGGTAAAAGGGATCGGGAGATGGACCGCGGAGATGTTTCTTATCTTCGTCCTAGGACGAACAGACGTCCTACCTGCCGACGATCTTGGGCTAAGGAAAGCCGCCCAGAAGATCTACCGGTTAAGAAAACTACCGACAAAGGAAAAATTCGAACAGTTGTCGAAAAATTGGCATCCGTACTGTTCAATTGCAACACTCTATCTCTGGAGGAGCCAGGAAAAACCGCAAGACCCTGTGAAATGGTGACACGAGAAACAGGCAGAACAGAATCGTGTGCCTTAGAAATCTCCGGAGACTCCGATGCGTAAATCGGGTTTGAAAACTCACTAAGATCTCGCATCATAGTTCCTTGGACATGATTAGGCCGTCGAAGTATTTTCTGCTTCTGAAGATTTTGTGAGGGATTATTCCTGCTTGTTCGAATCCTGCTTTCTCATAGGATCGTCTGGCTGTCTCGTTCTGGGCGAGAAACTCTACTTCGAGGGTCCTCAGTCCTGCACTGCGGCTTTCTCGGACGAGAGTCTCGATGATTCTGTGTCCTATGCCTTGTCCCCTGTATTCACTGATCATAGTTAGCCCCATGTGTCCGTGGCGGCGTGTTTCTTTGTATCTGCCCCGTGTTACCTCTCCATTTGCGATTATTTTTCCGCCGATTTCAGCGATTGTGTTGATGACCTCTCCTCCTTCTATTTCCACTAGGGTTTGTGCTAGCCATTCGGCTTCTTCCTCACGGCTGACCTTTTTGTCGAATCCCGAGTATAGGCCTGAGCTCGAGTCTCTCAGTTTCTCTTTCACAAGGCTATTGATGAACAAGAGAAGGCCATCAAGATCTTCCCATCGAAGTACTCGCAGAGTTACCTCCTTTCCGCTGGAAAGGCTGAACCGTTTGTAAACATGACCTGCCTTCAACAACGGACGAGACAAGCTTCTTGTCGAATTTACCAGACGATGCTGCAGCCGAAGGGCGTTGTCTCGGATACTCGAACAGACTTGTTTGCGAGAAGATTGTCGATTGCGTTTCTCAGATCGCTAACCGTTACTCGTTCGGGGTTTCTAGAGTCGTCTATTCGACCCTTGTAGCGAAGCCTTCTTTCCTCATCTAGCAGAAACACATGCGGCGTGCAAATAGCCCCGTAGGCCCTCGCAACCGTTCTATCTTCATCCTTGACGTATGGAAAGTTGAAACCTTTCTGCTGCACTCTCAGGACCATTTCTGCATAGGTATCCGCCGGTGAGAGGTACGAGTTATTTGAGTTCAGAGCCAGCAACTGTACTTTTTTCCCTGAGTAATCTTTTTGGATCTTGATTATGCGGTCTTGGCAAGCTTTCA
This sequence comes from Candidatus Bathyarchaeota archaeon, assembly GCA_005884605.1. The sequence goes on along the minus strand of VBBE01000113.1, from coordinate 1,401 downwards.
CGGTTGGGCAACCGTTTGAGATGAACAACAGAACGAGCAGTCTCTTATCCTGGAAGGATGAAAGAGAGTAGCGTTCCCCGTCCACACCGAGTAGGTTCCCGAAGTCCGGAGCTTCAGCTCCGATTGTGAAGGTTTCTGTTCTGGCTTGGGGAAGCTCCACTTGCAACACCTATGGTACTCATCGGCCGTTTGTAACGGTTGATGAGCGCCAATTCTGGTCTGTGTTAGAACTTGTCGGGGAAATGTTTCATGATGCCCTGCGAGATCGTGTCCGCGACCGTGTTGATCTCTGTGAAGACATCGTCGAAGGCCGCCACATCATCGTTCCATCTCTTGTCAAGTCGGGCCTCAACCTGTTTCTTTGTCAGAGTTAGGTGCTGGTGGAACAGGTCAAACAGGTCGTCCTTGGTCCAGTGAGGATTCATCTGGCTTAGGAATCCGGCTATCTCGTCGGCATTGACGGTCCATTTGCTATCTTGGGTTTCGAAATTCTTCTGGTCTCCTGCTTTTGCGAATTCGATGAGGTCAACTCCCAGAAGGACGTGTTTCCTCAAGAGTTCTGCGAGTTTTCTGCCCGTCCCCTCGCCATAATATGGAACGAAGGAGTTGCCGATGTTATCAGGAGTCTTCAAAAGTCTCTCCTTTGCCGCTACCAAATCGGCTGCATTGTCGAGAGCTGAGACAGCGTATTGGCGCGTCCAGATCGCGTGGTCCGCCCAGAGTTTCCGCATGTTTGTCTTAAGCGAAAGTGTCGTCTCATTCATGGTTGTAGCCGAATAACCGGTCTATGGCTTTTTTAATCTATCCCCTGGCTCAGCCAACCCTTGCTTTCTACCGAGGTTCCAGAACGAATCTCGCTTCTAACGCGCACATGCGACGTTACCCTCCGCTGACGTTCTAGGTAAGCGTCATTGGAAATAGGCGCAACCTTCGCCAGCAACAGTTAGTGGAAAAAATGCCGAAATCAGAACAGACCAGCTGGGTGTTCGCGAATGTTAAGGGAGGAATAACACGCGCCATCAGTCAATTGCGGAAGATCAATAGCGTCGAGTCGGTGACACCAGTCACAGGCAGATTCGATCTTGTGATCAAGCTAGGGACCAATGAGCCCCAGAAGGCTTTCAACATCGTCGAGAAGATCAGAAAGATCAAATGGATCACGTCTACCCAGACGGGAATTTCCCTGCTAAAAATTTCGAACGCAAAAAAGGATGAATCAGAGGACCCTATCGCCTTCGCACTGGTGAAGGTGAAAGGCGCTTTCAAAAACATTCTACAAAAGATCAAAACCTTCCCGAACTTTGTCGAAGCCCACGTGATACCTGGAGAGTTCGACGTATTCGCCGCATTCCACGGCTATAGTCCAGAAGAGCTCCTAGAAACTTCCGTTGAGAAATTAAG
>VBBE01000214.1 GCA_005884605.1 Candidatus Bathyarchaeota archaeon | reverse complement strand
ATCTTGTCCTAAAAACTGACGAAGGATACAAGGTCCTACACCACTCCAGAAAGACGACACGACACCTCGACGAGGGAGAGCCAGTTATCCGAGGCCAGCTACCCCCAGGAATAGATCCAAACCTGCTCACCTCCACACTGAAAGGCCGATGGTTCAAGAATTTCCGCTGGCTAGGATACTCTACTAGCGGGTCAGGCCAATCGCTTTACTGGATCACCGAAGACGGACGATTCCAACTAGTAGTACGACTTGTCCCCGCGGAAATTCTGGTCTGGAGCCAACCAACGAACGAGGTTGAGACACACTCATCGATAGCGGCGGGGTACGAACTCTTCGACAGAATCAGCCGCATCCTTCCCGAAACAGAAGACAACAGCTAGATCCCCGCCTTTCCGGTTGACTGGATAACCTTCTCCCCAGTCATTATCCCACACCCTCGCATACGTATGGGTAGAGAAACATGCAAAAAAGAACCTCCATGGCAGTACGATTCAGCTCAGGAATCTTCCGACAAGACTGGCAACCAATGGAGCGTCACCCCAGACCTTTGAAACGCAGAAATCCCAACGAAATGGGCCAGGCTCCAGACAGAGTGCTTAACGCGCCTTCCCATCCTTGATCAGTCGACGCAGATTCCGCGACTGACATCATTCGACGGCTCCTCAACCCAGCATTCCGTCTGAACTATCATTTTCTCAAGGTCTGACTGAGGGGGAATACTGCCAGCCGACACTCGCCGGATGATATTGTAGAAAAAGAAAGTTTACACGGTGAATGCACTAGTATCTTCAGCGGGAACCTGGTATAGATGCTCGTCCAAAAGACTCCCGGTCGACCCGTTCTCCTCTATGACAATGATTGCGGAATATGTACTAGATTCGCGAACGTCGCAAGTTCTCTCTCGAAGGGTTGGGTAGATACGGTCGGACTTTTCACTGAAAGGGGGGCCAGGATAAAGTCGGAGTTCTTTCGTCCTAACGATAGACCGGATGAGATGTTTTGGCTTCTGTTCGGAGAAACGGGTTACGGGGGTAGAAGCGGGCTCTTGCCGTTAGCCCGAGAAGTGATCAGAGGGAGATTGCTTTGAGCGAGCGAACGGGGGAGAGTTGTCCTAGACCGAGGAACGCGGTCCAGCGGGTTCTCGGGACCTTGCGGAGAGGAAGAGTCGTCAAGAAAAAGAGAATCGAAGGGTCGTTCTAGTTCAGTCGAAGGCTCTTGTCGGCGTCGTATCCCAGGGATCGTCCCCATGCTTTGATGCTGTCTAAGATCTTCTTCGAACCGAACCAGCATAGAGTCGTGAAGATCGCTTTGAAGGCCGGGTTCAATTTCATGAGCGTCGGCGGCATTGAGTGTAACTCCAGTACAGTATGTCTCCAGCTTCTGTAGATGACCCAGAACCTCGCCTCATCTATCGCTTCGTCGATGTTGAAGAATCCCTTGTTCTTCAAAACGCCCAGCGGGACAAAGCTGAGGGGCGTGACGGTGAAGTGTGCCCTGTTTCCAATCTCTTTTCGCAGCCCGTGCTCCATCTTATCGATCAATCGGACGGTCTCGATCGCGTCGTCAGTAGTCTCTCCAGGCAACCCGACAATGAGCGTATAGGCTGGGAACCAATAGTTCTCGTTGAAGATTCGCGTGCCGTTGTAAATGACCTCCTGCCATTCGCTCGGGCTGAAGGGTTTCACCTTCAAAGGCATGTACTTCCGGATCAACTCAGTAGAGCCTGTCTCAAGACCTGATTGTATGCCGATGTATTTGTCATCCTTCGCACGGACCGTCTCGGATATTTCCTTGATTAGCTCCGGGTCGGCTGCCGCCGGTGCTGTCGTACCATGGGTCGGGTTAGCGTATGTGATCCCGCCCTGATTCATTACTGTCTTGAAGAGATCGACCACTGCCTCGTGGTTGGGCATGAACCCGTTCTTGTCTTCAAGCTTGTAGAGGAAAATGTCCTCGCTGTGAATCCAGACGTTGGGATTTCCAATCTTCCTGTTCACCGCGATCTCTCTCTCAATCTTGTCGGCTGGGTAGTATTTTGCCGTGCGCAGGTTTGGTTCGCAGAATTGGCAGTTGCGGCCGCAGCCTCTCATGACCTCGACAAGCCCGTGAGTTGAAGCTCCAACGATGTCTGGGATCTGCTCTAGCTTTGGTCCGCGGGGGACGTGGATGAACTCTGGTGCGCCGTTGAATTCTATGTCGTTGTAGATGTCTTGTATGACATGGTCGCACTCTCCCATCACGGTATGGTTGACGCCAAGAGCCCTCGTCTGTTCGTCTTTGGTTTCCATCTGCCAAGCGCCTGACCCACCTAGGACTAGTTTTGCCTTGGGAAACCGTTTTCTGGCTCGGTTGACCTCGTAGACTAGTTCGAGGAATTTCCTCTTCGTGTAAGCGGTTAGTTGGCCTCCGTCGGTGAACATCATGCTGACGGGTCCAAGTCCTAACGGGTCCATGGTGGATA
>VBBE01000213.1 GCA_005884605.1 Candidatus Bathyarchaeota archaeon | reverse complement strand
TGACAGCGACGGTGTACGCAGCTGTGGCACCGGTCACGTTGTTGAAGAAGTTGACAATCACAACATTTCCGGATGGAGAAGTTCCAACTTGTAGTTCAGGGGCATCGGAGATCCTGAGGGTTGCGTTGAACAAACCCGCGAAGAGGTAATTCTCAGCCCCAGCACTAGATGTTTGGGTAACCCCAGCTCCCGACTGTGAGACTGTCACAGTGGGGGCTGAGCAGACTGTCTTGACAAGCGCGCTACCAGGGCAGAAAGTCCACCCACCGGAGTATCCGGCGGTGGCTGTAGTTACTCCGCCAAGCCATTGACCTGACCAGGCGCCGCTAGCAGTGCCGGCGGCCAGAGTGGTGAGCGAAGGACTCTCTCTCACTACGAGAGGCAAGAGTCTAGTGATCTCGATGGAATGAGTGGCCGCATCAGTAATCGTGAGTACTACACGGTTGACGACAGGCGCAGGAGGAGTGATCGTTGCCGGGTTTGTTGTTGCTTGCGCTGGAAGTGGCCTAGGAGTTGAATCGAGAGCACTGAAGTCCCAGCTATAGGATAGAGGAGTGGTGCAACCGGAGCAAGTGGCGGTTGCTGTGAATGTAAGTGGAGAGAGAGGGACTGCGGGACTGGGCGAGGAGGTCCAGCTCGCGACAGCACCAAGAGTCACACCTGCGACGAAATCGTAGATCATTGTCGTATCGATGCTCGTAGCAGTATTAGTAGTGTGCTGGACGTTCCCCGGATTGGTCAAGGTGTCGATGACAATATGAACACCAGTGCTAGGATTGGCACCGACAAGATCGAATCGGACTCTGAAAAGCTCGGAAGTACCACTCTGCTGAGGAGCACCAACCAAGACCTGGGCAACACGAGCAACACCATTCACATTATCAAGAGTCTTGGCAAGAGTGAGAACGAAGGCACCAGCAGGTAGACCGTTGCCACCCCAGATCAAACCAGACTGGTCAATAATCACACCGTTCAGATAGTGCGGGTCATACTGTACGCTGATGTCAAAACCGTTGATCGTCGTGGTTGCGTTTAGAGAGGCAACAACGTCGATAGTCAGACCCCCTCCTGATCCAGGAGCCACTACGGCCGGATTGTCCGAAGCCAATGGCTCGAGAGCACCAGTATCTGCGAGATACGTCGCCAGACAACTGGAATCGAGCGTTCCATCGAAATCGGGCGCTGAATAGGGCGCCGACGCGGTTACGGAGGATGGAAACGGAGCGCCCCCCTCAGCATTAGATCCGTACGCACAGTCCAAACCCAGAACGTTAGGAACGGCTCCAGCGACAGGGTGTATTCCGGGGATCGAATCATTGCGACTCGGCAGGCTAGCTAGGGTGAGGCTGCCAAGCAATAGAAGCAGGGTTACAAGTATGATGCTCAGAGAAAGTTTTGCGGTCATGCGAATCTACCGTACCTCTCCTATTTTCTGTTGGGAGGTTGTCGGCGAAACTTTCTGACTCGAATTAGATGCTTGATCGGCTCGATAACGTATGTTCAGGGACAAGTCCGGTAACGGTTTAGCCTCGTCTATAGTTAAAAGTTCCGGCCCAGATTTCTTGTTTATAGCGCTGGATCGTTCTGTGAATACGGCGGTGTCTTCGGCAATCTGGGAGCCCCCCTTAGAGATTACCGGGGTGAGACTATCTACGAGACTTTCTGCGACTTCTCAGAAAGAACAACGATCCCACTAGTATCAGGAATAGGATTATCGCTGTTGAAAATACTCCGATGTCGAGGGGAGCAGCCGGCTGGGGCAGAGCTCCGACAACAATCAACTGGCTTGAACTGAATCCCTGGCCCGTAGCATCCGTAGCGGTTAGAGTAACGTTGTACGTGCCAGGCGACGAGTACGTGTGTGTGAACAAGCTATTGTTCGCCTTGGACCCGTCGCCGAGGCTCCAAGAGTATGAATAGGGAGCTGTGCCGCACCAGATTGTCGAGCTGAAACTAACAGAATTTCCTGCCGTGGGTCTCGAGCTGAAGGTAAAGGTGGCGAGCAGCGGGGGAGTAGAACCATCGACCGCCTGTTCTCGGGGAAGAGTTGTCTGGGGTTGTGGCGGGTTTGGAGAGTTCGGGGGCTGGGTGGGCAAAGAAGTACCGGGGGCAGTTATGGTGAGATTGAAGGGTAATCTGAATTCGTTGTAGGCTGCAGGGAAAAGGGGTTCTGCAGCGATAATCTCGAGCGGGTATATTTGTGGTGCGGATGTGACCTGCGTGGTGATGGTAAGGGTCGAAGTAAAGCTCGGATTGGCTTGGGAAAGTATTTCGGAACGGTGGTTGAGGGTATAGGTTGAGTGGCTTTCGAGGACAAGACCGCTGACCAAGAGAGTTGCGAGCGAGCAGAAATTGTTGGCGAACCCTAGAAGCTGCGAGCTGGACAGAATGGTGATGGGTGTCAGACCTTTCCCAACGACTAGGAATTTAACCCTGAACAGAATGGTTGGGATACCTGTCTGTGAAGAATCCACAGCCCTGTGGTTCGCGCCCAGCGCGATCATCGCGAGTCTTGCAGTGCCGTCCTCGACACTGACCGAGTTCGCGTAGGTAAGAGTATCGTTCGCGGGGAGATCGAAAACGCATCCTTCAGACGAGAGACATAACGGGGCGCTGAAACTCGAGTTGCTAGTTTTCAGAATGTTCGGATCGAAGGACAGAGAGATGTCGAACCCCTCAAGCCCGCCCGCGGTCTGGCTTGTGATCGATGGAAGATTAGAGACTTGAATATCGATGGTGAAATTGGTCCCGATCGTCAAGGACGGATCAGCTGTGTTGTTGGATTTCGTGTTTTCGTTGAAGATACTGATGACCGGCGGGGTCTCTCCCGAGGATGGATGAAGCGAATAAGGGATAATGAAGAGAATTGAGAGCACGAGAACAAACGTGGCAAGCCGCCGCGATGTCGAAACCTTCCCTCTCCTTGCCTGGTTAGTAGGGTTCTTGTCTCCACCATAAGTATTGTCGGAACTTGCGTCCAACTCATTAATAGAGATCCAATCTGAGAATATTATTGCGAAGACCCGTTAGATCTTCGGGGCTCATCTAAACCGTCTCCGCTAGACTAGGTGGAACATAGATACAGGGGAGGCTGTACCAGGCTCTACGAGGCTGCTCCGTAGTAGTACGCGACGAGGGCGGCATCAAGTATGTCTACCTTGCCATCCCCGTTAAGGTCTGCTGCCTTGTTCCAATTGGGCTTACCCGGGGTAGAACCGTAAGCGACCCCGATGAGAGCTGCATCCAGTATGTCCACTCTACCGTCCATGTTGACATCTGCCGGGGGCACAAGCCAGAGGACGCTGGGGGAGGTCATGGAATTGTCCCCGGTCACGATCTCATTAGGACCCGGAGGGATACTGGCTGAGATCTTGTACTTCCCCCATGTCACCGAGTTGGTATTCCAGTTAATGGAGAGAGTCATGGATTGGCCCGCTGCGAGGCTGAGGTATTGGGCAGCGATAGTCGTCGAGGAAACGTTGGTCGCTTTCAAGAAGAGGAAGAAGCTCTCAGGCCAGTTGCCTAGATCCGCGACGGTCACGTTGATCGAAACGAGACCACCGTCGAGCAATTTTAGAGGGCCCGCGATGAGGCTCGTGACTGCTACGTTGTGAAACGGTTGGGGGTTAGTCGTAGCATAGTAGAGATCCCAGTAGTTCTGGGGATCCCGATTGGTAGACCAGAACAAGTAGAGTCGGCCATCTTTCAACTGGGCGATAGACGGCATAAGATCCTCCGGACAGACAGCGGAGCATCCCACATCGCTCGTCAAGTTTACCTCAGGGATGAAACTGGACCCGAGGTTTACTGAGTATGTGTAGAAGATATCGTTCTGGAAAACCAGGCTTGTCACCGGCAGTTCTCTGTTCCAGGCGACCCAGATCGTACTGTTGCTGTCCTGAATAATGTGGGGATGATGATCCTGGTTAGTGGTCGATGTGAGTTGGACCCGGCTAGACCAAGCGCCGGACCTGTAGGACTGGTAGTACACATTTTCCAAGTTTGAAGAGGTGTCGGTTCTTGACCAGACCATCCAGATGCTCCCGTCATTCATCTGGAAACCGGACGGTTCAAGATTCTCAATATTCGAAGTATCATTGGTCAGAGCGGTTTCTGCTGACCACGATCCGGCGCGCCAGACCTTGTAGAAGATATTGGCAGTCGTGCATCCAGATGCTCCCGTCATTCATCTGGAAACCGGACGGTTCAAGATTCTCAATATTCGAAGTATCATTGGTCAGAGCGGTTTCTGCTGACCACGATCCGGCGCGCCAGACCTTGTAGAAGATATTGGCAGTCGTGGGATTAATGGTCCTATCCCAGAACAACCACAGACTCCCATCACTCGCTGCCACTATGGAAGAGATCTTCTCGTCAGCTGTATTCAGGGTCATTTGCTGATCGGGAAACCAACCTGTTGCCGGAGAGAATCTTTTTAGAAAGATGTCAAAGTTGCCGGTGCGGTTGGAAGCGAAAGATAGGAGGAGAGTCCCGTTTCTAAGCTGTGCCACCGATGGAGCAATATTCTGACTATTGGGAGTAGAAACTAGTTGCTGAGATGGAGACCAAGCTGACGGATTATAGGTGTAGTTAGGGGAATTACTTGTTCGGTACTCTATGACAGGATTCGAGGCCCTTCCGTTGAAAAACGTGTAGGACCAAAAGACCCACGCGGTCCCATTCAATCCCTGAACAACGGCGGAGTTGAAGTCGTAGGAAACGTCGCTCGTGAATCGCTGAGCGTTAGTCGCTGTAATGGTGAGTCCGGGATTTGGTCTCACCGAGGACGCATTGGCCGGGTTTGCAAAAATGTACGTTGCGGGTGTTAGGACCAGGAGAAGTAGGGTAGTTGCGACGAGTCGCTTAGCATACATTTTCCCACCTGTCTTGGTTTTCTAAATAGAGTGATTTCCCCCAGAGAAAAACGGGGGGGCTTGGGAGGGGGTCGTTCCTGGTTTCAGGTCTATCGGTACGCGAAAGTGCCGCTCTGGGAACCGTTGGAGCCCGTCACTGTCGTCGTCTGGCTTGTGCCCGCGCCGACTGGGAGCGAGGCCTGGTATGTCATGGACGCCGCGAACGTGTATGTCGCTTTTGCGGTTGGAGTGAACAGCATGTCGAACTTTGATTGTACGCCGGGTCCGACGGTGACTGTCTTGGTTAGTTCTTGGACGACTGTTCCGCTCGAATCGAAGATGTCAATGGTGACGGTCATGTTCACGCTGATCGTGCTGGGGTTGGTGAAGTGGATCTTGAAGTCTTCCTGTGCTGGGAAGAACGGATGCGACTTGAACGTAATGATGTCGACCGTGGGTCCAGCCTGAACCGTTACGGTGTGGCTTGCTGTTGCTGTCGAGGCTGCGCTGTCAGTGACGGTGAGGGTCACAGTGAACGAGCCTGCGGCGATGTAGGTATGAACTGGGCTACATCCGGTTTGAGGAGCACTGCCGTCTCCGAAGCTCCAAACGCACGTGTACGGTGAGGTTCCGCCGCTGATGACAGCGACGAAGGTTGTGTCGCCTACCAGTGTGTTTGTTGGGCCGAAGTCAGCGGTGAGCTGCTGCGTAACCGTTGTTACGGTTATCATGTGGCTCGCAGTAGCAGTCTTACCGTTTCCATCGGTAACGGTGAGCGTTACAGTGTAGGTGTTCGGTGCAGTGTAGGTGTGGGTTGCTGGGTTACTTGTTCCAGTGCTTCCATCGCCAAAGTTCCACGAGTATGAGTATGGCGTTGTTCCGCCTGAGACAGTGGCGGTGAATGTTACTTGCTGGTTGGTTCTTGGAGATGTCGGGCTGAACGTGAAGTCTGCTGTGAGCGTTAGTGGTGTTACAGTCACCGAGTGGCTTGCAGTAGCAGTCTTACCGTTCGTGTCGGTGACGGTTAGCGTTACGATGAATGTGCCCTTGGTCGAGTAACTATGGCTTGCCGGGTTGGTCGAGCCAGTTGTGCCGTCGCCAAAGTTCCATGCGTAGGAGTACGGCGCAGTGCCGCCAGATACTGTCGCGGTGAAGGTGACGGACTGGCCTGTGCTGGGTGCGGCGGGCATGAAGCTGAAGTCTGCTGTCAGTGCTAGTGGGGTCACTGTGACAGAGTGGGTTGCAGATGCACTCTTGGCCGCAGCATCGGTTCCGGTCACGGTTACCGTGAATGTTCCCTTGACAGAGTAGCTGTGAGTGGCTGGGTTACCTGATCCAGTGCTTCCATCACCAAAGTTCCAGGCGAATGTGACTGGTGCTGTTCCACCTGTGGATGTTGCAGTGAAGGTTACCGTTTGACCGACCGTGGGCGATGAGGGGCTGAAGGTGAAATCGACCGTGAGTGTTGTACCGGAAACCAGAACGGACTGGCTGGTCGTGACTCTGACACCGTTTGCATCTGAGTGCTTTCGGTGCTACGGTTACGGACTGGCCAGAGTTGTTGGTGGCGCCGTTTCCGTCAGTGACGGTTACGGAGACAGAGTAGGTTCCTTTAGCAGCGTACGTGTGCATTACTTGAGCGCCGTTCGCGAGGATCGAGCCGTCTCCAAAGTTCCAGCTGAATGAGTATGGTGCGGTGCCACCTGTGGCGGTTGCTGTGAATGTAACTGGGCTTCCCACGGTCGGGTTGGCACTAACGGTAAATGTAACCGTAAGCGGCCTGGGTGTGATGGCGATCGTGCTGGACGCAGTCTGCTTAGCGCCGTTTGCATCTGTGACATTGACCTTGACCATGAAGCTTCCCTTGACTTGGTAAGTGTGGGACTGGGTGTTAGGGTTAGTTGTACCGCCTGCAACGTTCGCGGTTCCATCGCCAAAGTTCCAGGAGAACGTGTAAGGTGCGGTGTCACCTGAAGCTGTCGCTGTGAAGCTGACGGCGGTGCCGACGCTTCCACTTGTTGGAGCCGTGTTGAACGTCACTACTAGTGCTGTTCCGGTAATTGCTATCGACGTTGATGCTGAAGCAATCTTAGCATTGGTATCCGTAGCGTTTACCTTGACCGTGAAGCTGCCCTTTGTGGCATAGGTGTGAGACTGAGTGTTCGGGTTAGTGGTCCCGCCTGCGACTTTTGCGGTTCCGTCACCGAAGCTCCAGGAGAACGAGTAGGGTGCAGTTCCGCCTGACGCCTGGGCAGTGAAGCTTACCTGTGTACCGACTGTGCCGGATGTTGGTGCAGTCGTGAAGGAGACTGTCAGTGCGAGTGGTGCAATGGTTATCGTGCTGGACGCTGTCGCAAACTTGCCGTTGGCACTCGTTACATTGACCTTGACAGTGAATGTACCCTTAGCATTGTAGGTGTGGGATTGGGTGTTCGGGTTAGTAGTGCCGCCTGCAACGTTCGCCGTTCCGTCACCGAAGCTCCAGCTGAACGTGTAGGGCGCGGTGTCGCCTGATGCGTTTGCAGTGAAACTGACTGATGTTCCAACTGTTCCGGTTGTCGGAGCAGTTGTGAAGGCTACTGTTAGTGCGGTTCCGGTTATGGTGATTACTGAGGTCTTTGTTGCAAGTTTGGCATTTGCGTCAGTCACGTTAACCGTGACTGTGAAAGT
>VBBE01000191.1 GCA_005884605.1 Candidatus Bathyarchaeota archaeon | reverse complement strand
TTCCTTACAATCGTTGGGGTCGCCGTGATTTTCTGGCGTCTCTCAAAACTTTCGTCGGGGACATGGATCAAGTTGGCAACGGCACTTGGGATAGAGCACTTATTCACCTCTGGAGTTCAAGAGAAGAAAACAGGGAACAACCCGCAATGAGTTTCCGAGGTCCGCCCCAATCGCTTTGGAATTTCCTCTTTCTAGTCGTGATCTTTCCGCTGGTCATTTACGCACTTCTTGTAGCCACTGGAACACCTACGGCCTCTGCTGGTGCTATTCTAGAACTATACTTCATCCTGCTCTTGGTGGCGTTCGTTCTCTACGTCTTTGGCAAAATCAATAGAAGACTCTAGCCTCCGATTTCGTGTTTCTCAGATTGATAGCTCGACCAGTCTGACTTCACGAAGTGTTTCTTCTGTTTGATACCTCAATCCATGTCCGAAAAGTTGATGCTCTGTCTTAGAAATGTGATATTGAGCTTCACAATCTTACAGTGAAACTGGTGCCGCAACTTTCTCCGGGCTTTGGATGCCACGTATTGTTGGTGGCTGATGCACCAGTAGACGTATTTGTATCGGGCCATCGGTAGGTGCTTACTCCTTTGTCTGGTTCCGAGTGGTTGAGAGACCCGGGGACCCTTTTGCTAGCTTGGACTTGGCGGTGCTGGGTTCGGCCCATGTTGTGTCTGGGCTCAGCTGTTGAGGCCGTGTAACGTCCGATGTTGTTGGTTCTGGTTGGACCCATGTTACGTTCTTGCGGACTGTTGGGGTTGGTAGTCCTGGCCGTGCGTCGTTGACTCCTTTGTCTGGTGGTGTAGGGGTCCTTCTCGGGTCTTGTTCTTTGTCATTCTCTCACCTCGTTCCTATTTCTTCGGACGACGACCGTCCGGATCGGGGTCCCTTCCTTGGGCTTAGCGCCTTCTCGCCATTGTTGGAGCCAGCAGCGCGCCTCTTCTTCGCTGGGTAACTGTATTCTTCCGAAGCGGCCAGTGTTGATTTCTTGTAGGTCTCTTTCGGTTATCGTGATTCTTCGAGTCTCGGTCTGGGCCCGGGACCCTCTTCCTCCGTCCCGGGTCCGTTCGTTGCCGAGGACGATTCTCGTTGCGAGTTTGTCGTAGACTTCTCGGGCATTGTGTTTCTCAAGTAGCCGTTTCATCTGTTTCTCGTTGCCTAGTGGTTTCTGTGGAAACGAACTCATCTGGACTTTCTACCAGCCTATTGTCGCATGAACCACAAAGGTTGCTTGTCAGAAAACTTACGGGATCGCTGTTCTAGAGATTTTTTATCCGAGTTTTATAAGCGACGCTTTTGTTTCGGCGGCCTCTTTCTAATTAGATCGATGATGGAATTGCTCGATGAATTCTCGCCTGCTTGGTCGTCCGAACAGTTCTAGGTTTTGTGATCGTTGATTTCCCTTTCGAAGTAGGTCTTCTGCATCTCCTCGTATTGTTTGTCTGAGTCTGTTAGGACGGCTTCGAATTCTTTGACTAGTTCCAGGCTTACGGCTCGCCGTCCCAACTCCGTGAGTCGTTCGATGAAATATTCGGATTCTTTGTAGTCGTTCCCAATTTCCTCGCCTGTCTCCTTCCAGTATCGTTCTTCAAGCTCCAGACTCGTCTTCAATCTCGCAAGTCGGGACCTGAACAGAGCGTCGTCGAACATTCGCACCGTATTCTCGGACGTGGCATTGTCAGTGGACACGCCCGTGATGCTGCCGGCTTGGACCGCCAGCCTGATTAGTGATTCGACTGCTTCGCCTGGCCGCAGCTTCTCTGTTTTGCAGATCTCTTGGAATTGTTTGAAGAGGATCCGGTCTATCCTCATGCCTGTCTGATGCTTCGCCAACCTTACTCTGGGACGGCGCAGCCTAAGATTAGAGCTAGAGAGCTGACCAACACCTGCAGTGTACGAGAGCGCTTATCTGAGGGAAGACCCTAATTTTGACCAACTCGGCTCATCGGGGAATGGGTTGAAACAGGTCCAGACCGTGACACTCCGAACGGATAATGCTGAGGAGATTCAGGCGATGCAGGCGTTGATACATCGTTGGGCGATGAACGGTTGGACGGTCAAGAACATCTCTCAGTTTTCACACAGTGAAGGTCAGCTCGGCGAACTTGGACTCCAGCATTCCAGCTACTCGACGATCATCTTCGAGAAGGAGGACGCTTCTTTCTGTCCGATCTGTAATGTCAATGTCAACGATATGAACCGACACAGACAATGGCACGAGAATCGAGAATCGAACCCTCCCAACGCAGGCTCCTGAAAGCCTCCTTCTTCCGGTACCTTTCTAGGCGAAAACGGTACCATCTCTCGATTCTTGCTTCATTCTCTGGTACCATTTACGGTTACCAAACCCGTTACCATCGAAGAAATCTTGATTGCAGTTGCTCTTTGCGACACAATCCTTGTGTTTGGGAAGTTCGATGGAAGGATGCTGCAAGTTTCAGTCCGTGTCCCTTGATTGCAGATAGTTACGGTCAGCGACCTTGATCGTCCCTTGGAAACGCCTTGAAAACGGCTGAGGGGCCATGACGGTGTAAAGGTCTGCGAGAGACTAGCGATCGGTTATACGGACTGGTTGAGCGATCTGTGCTAAGATCCGCTGAGCCAACGACGCTCTGGAAAAAATGGGTATGCGTATGAGTCTCGCGACACAGAACTCCGGTTATTCGAGGGAATTAACAGACCGTAATCCCCGTCCTCTTGGTTCTCTTTTAAATTCGGTCAACGGTAAGCGTTGGGCTATGCTTCCGTATACGACTGACATGTATGAGGGAATGCTTGCCGAGACCACTATGCTCCCTGGCCATAATGGAGAGATAATCAACGCCTACTACGCGCGACCACTGGGTCCCGGACCCTTTCCCGGAGTAGTGCTAATTCATCACATGCCGGGATGGGACGAGCTGTATCGCGAGTTTACGCGGAAGTTCGCCCACCACGGTTACCTAGCGATAAGTCCGAACATCTACTTCCGATTTGGCCACGGTAGCCCGGATGATATGTCAGCAAAGGTTCGAGGGTCCGGAGGAGTACCTGATGTGAGCGTAGTGGGAGACATCGACTCCTCTGCTCGCTACCTCAAGTCGTTGCCGCTCAGCAATAGGAAGGTCG
>VBBE01000190.1 GCA_005884605.1 Candidatus Bathyarchaeota archaeon | reverse complement strand
CGCTCTTTGCATTTCGAAGCAGCTTCACTTGTGAAATCCGATTTCTTGAGAAATCGATAAAAGCGATCTACATCCTTTATATGTTTCCGGAGGAAGTATTTTTTCAGTCCACGCTGATCGATGGTTTCAACCATAGGTTTTACCAGAGCTGCAAAACCCAGAACGATCGATTTCATTTCTTCATCGAACGGGTTGCTCAGTATCTCGTCGTTCAGATCACGCATGAAGTGGATCAGACATTTCTGCTGAGGACATTCAATAGCGTCGTATGCCGCGTAGAAATCCGATACTAAAACGCCTTTGAAGTCCTTCAGTAAGTCCTGAATGAATTCTCCTTCGCGACTCTCAGCTAGAATGTAGACCACTTCGCGCAGGTTCGTCAGAACCCATACGTACGCCAAATGTCCTTTGATGTTCGCTTGAGTCTCGTCGGCGTGGATGAGGCCGCCGTGAATGATCCGATTCAGAATTCTCTGCCTTGTGACGGAATAGTAGTCCGCTGCTTTGATCTTGAGGTTGTTAAGAGTGCTGTGCACTAGGTCGAAACCGAACAACCTGTGCAGGGTGTGTTGCATCGTCCGTTGCGGGACGCGTAACCCACAACGTGATAGATGAAGTAGGACAGCACATTCCACCCCCACTTCCGGGCGTGACCCCGCAGATACCATTCGTGCAAATCAAAGTCGTACCGGCAGCCGCGACAGCAGTGGGATTGAACCAAGTACTTCACGATCCTCCGTTTCACGCTATATCTACCGAAGACGAGATCTTGTACTGTTATGGATCGCACGCGACCCCGCTTCCGCCATTCGGTCCCGCATTCTGGACAGGATGCCGGGGCCTTGAGAACGATGGTCTGCTGTGCGGCTTTGTGGCGACTCATCGTTTTAGAGCGTCGGATCGTTCTTCTCTTTTCAAGCCCCGATCGGACGTAAACACGATCACGCTGGTAGTTCCAATGGGCGGCGGCGTTGATTTGGTCCAAATCCGATACTGGACTCTTGAACGTATGCCATTTGGAGGGCGAATTCTTCCGTAACGATTCCACACGGATGGCTCCCAATTCTGAAGGTGACTCACCACTACCTGATCCGGTGAGTCGAGCGATCGATTGGGCAACAATTCTCAGTGCAGAACAGTCATCGGCGTTGTAAGCGATCAATTTCTCTCGGATTGCAGGGTCGCGCGATTCTTCCCATTCGTAACGCCAAGCGATGGATTGAAGGCCTGAGGACAACGTGTCAGTCCATTCAAAACCAAGGAATCTTGCGATTTCCTTAAGCCCGTTGGAATAGCAAGGGAAGTAAACCTGGGCGAAAATCACAGACAATAGATTTATCGAAGTCGTGATCGCTCTGCCAGCAGCTGAATCTTCGGTCGGCTTACCGTATCGCTCGGACATTTTTTTTATAAAGCTCGTCTCAAAGCTGCCGTAGTGAAGCAGCACAGGGTTATTGATCGAGGACAAAATATCCAGCAAACCTCTCCAGATCTTTTGTTCGTCCGCCGCCTCAGTGGCCCACAAGGTGTGATGCTGGGCGGCCGGTTCGCTTCCGACGAGAAGACCGATCAAATAATAAAAGTCGCGATCCGGTAGGCCTTCGACATCGAAAAATACGGGCGTGCCCTCCATTTGTAACTGCACATTACCTACAAGATGTGTTTTCCCTTCCCGGACCGCGAGAGCCTTTAGCGAGTGGTGATACTTTTCAGATCTGCCTGCAAATCGCTTTGCACGACGGCGCGGGCGAAAAGTGTAAGAGAGTTGGTTGACAGTGAATATGCCCTTGCGGTTGAATTTCGCCTTTTCCTTGTCCGTGAGACCCAACAGGCTAAGATCATTTTTTTCAATTGCCCTCTTTCTGCAGCGGTCTTGGAACTCGCACTCTGGACAATGCCGGTTCAGGACGATCTCAGGTGGAGACGTGGCAGACAGGAGTGCGGTGATTTTACTCACAACTTTTCCAACCTCTCGTGACACCAGACTGGTTTTCATCTTGAAGACTGACCAGTGATCTCCGTGCATGATCTTCGCCAGTCCAACCTGTGCGCCCGCGGCGTTCGAGAGAACGAACGCGTCAAATCCGATCAGCAGTCTGTCTGCACGGGACAGCTTGTTCGTATGGACAAAGCGGATCGGAACGATCTGTGAGGATGTATGTGCTCCTGGCGGCGGGATTAGTTGCACAGCATGCACGCTTGACCCCAGGTTTTGTGCCTGGACTGCTCGATCAAGAACAAAGCATTGCGGAGCCATCAGCCGAACCCTTTTCAAGTCGCGGATATCGACTATCTGAAGCGTATTTGGTGGTAGCCGCTTGACACCCTCACGGCAGTAGGACTGCTTCCGATTTTCTATCCAGGTTGCGTAAGCGTTTTCTTTCGACGACTCTCCGATCGATTTCAGAAAGCATTTCGTCGGACAAGCCAGATATGCTTCAAATAATTCAGAAGTGATCAATGAGCCTCCTCATAGAGCCTCGAATTTTTAATGGCTAGCCGGCATATAATCCTTGTTGAGGAGGGTTGATGAGTCACGCAATTTCGCCGCGCAAAAAAACACGCCTCGATCCGATAAAGATCAAACGAGCCCAGCGAGTTCTTGGCACCGCGACGGAAACTGAAACCATCGAGCGCGCGTTGGATGAAGTCGTAGAGGAAGATCGACGGAACAGGCGTGCGTGGAAGGCACACGAACGATTTCTCAAGTCGGGTGCCAAAATCGATGACGTCTACGGCAATCTTGAATCATAAGTGCAGCGCGTTCTTTTTGACGCTTCTGTGTACATCGAGTCTCTCCGCACACAAGATCAAGCCCT
>VBBE01000189.1 GCA_005884605.1 Candidatus Bathyarchaeota archaeon | reverse complement strand
CCGGTAGACGTAGACAATGGAGAAATGGACGCCTACCTGAAGCTCGGATGGCGATTTGTCTCAATCGTGAACAGCCACAAGGCAATAGTTCGATGGGAAAGAGCAGGGACTCCACCCCACCCCCCTACCTCCAATTTTGTTTTGGACGAGAGTACCAAGGCTGGAGTGTCGAGCCAGCAATGACTCGCCATCGTCTTCCCTGGTGCTCCAACATGAGTTGTGATGATGTGGGCCAGACTAACAGAAGCTCGTTCAGGACATGATTCCCAAGCTGAGGGAGGGGACTGAAGTCGGGCGCTGACCGAAACTGATTAGTTTTGGCAGTTGAGCATGCCCTATTGGAAAACGACTTGGAAACCCGTGACATTCGTATTAAGAACTTGAAGGAAGACCTGCTCGACGACAGAATATCTGTCTGTGGCGATGAGCAACCAGTTGAACAGTCCGCTATTCAGAAGGGAATCATGGAGAAGAAGCATTGGCTTCGAAACATGCTAAAGGAGTCTGGCCCTCCATCCAAGATTCTCTACGTTGACGATAAACCAGTGGGCCAAATACTGTACCTTCCGGAGAGCTCAATCCCCTTCTTGAAAAATCCTGACCCGAGAACGCTCCACGTCAGGTGCAGTTTCGTCCATCTCGCCCAGCAGGGAAAGGGCCATGGCAAGGCTCTCTTCAATAGCGTAGTTAACGATCCTAAGGTCAAGGGCAATTATGATAGATTGGAAACTGTCAGCTTCGACCCTCCAGGCTGCGGCCTCTCCCAGACAGCTTTCTGGAAACGGATGGGTTTCAAAGAACGGCCGGAAGGCAAGCCTCACGAGCTAGAGTACCCACTTCAGGGAGGCTTGACTAGGCCGAGGAAGAACAATCCAAAACCTGTCAAAGAGAAAGGTGTCAAAATCTTCTACGAACCCACATGCATCTTCGTACACCAGTTCAACGACAAGATTGCTGAAGCAGTGACGGCTGTCGACCCCAATGTCTCGGTTGAAATGGTAAACATGTGGGAAAAGCCAGAAGAGGCCAGGAGCAGAGGGCTCATTCAGGGTTGCGTCTACATTAACGGCAATCCCTTGAGACATTCGATTTTCGAGGGTGAAGAGTTCAAGAATGAAGCTCGAACTCTCCTCAACCTCAAGAATTAGCAGGCATCAGTAGAAGACTAGTTTCCCTTGCGAGTCTCACGCAGGACGAACCTTAGAGACTTAGCTAGCTTACTATCGAAGTTGTCAGGGTACTCGTGTCCGGTCTTAGGCTCAACTGAATACTCGCATTCTAGGCCTCTGTGAACCATTTCGTCTTTTAAGAATTCTATCTTTTTCAGAAAGGGATCATTCTCGCCGATGAATATTTGGCCCCTGAATCCTTTCCCGCTACTAGCTTGAATGAACGAGGTGAAAGCTGGACTGGGACGGTCTCGCTCTGTTGCACGCTTGCTTTCTGGTACCACCCAGTCAGATGGTGCTACGGCAATGAAGCCTCTGCATGGAAATGCTCTTTTCAAGGTCACATAGACAGCGAGTGCGGCTCCCTGCGAGAAACCTGCGAGTACTAGTCTGTCCAAGTCGATTCCTTGATGCTTCTTCAATTCCGAGTGAACCCAAGCCATGTCTCTAACTGCAATGTCCAGATTGTCCCAGCATCGCCCGTCTGGAGCATAAACCTGGGATGACCATGGAACCGCCAAGCCTACTCCGTTTCGTAGAACTGCAGACCATTCATGAGCCGTCTGCTCGGGCCTTTCACCGTATCGCTCGTGACATCCGAGAAGGACAGGCCACGACTCGGCCTCAGAAGGCCCGGTCGGACTCTTAACCAACAGTTCAGGTTTGGCGATTTTTGCTGATTCCTGTTTGAGACGTTGACATTCTGCGAGTATCAGTGAAAATTCTGATCTTGTACGGATAGGGTCCAAGTCTGAATCAAGCAACGTCTCCACGGGCCACCAGACACCCTGCTGGACACTTTCCCGCAACACGTGGACCGCGCGCTCAAGGTTGCCAAGTCTACTCTCAAGGCAGGCAATCCAGAAAGTTGTCTTAGGCTTGTCTTCCGGAAACTTTTTGGAAGCGTCAATGGCTGCATCTAACGCATCCAAGTATTTTTTCTCTTGATAGAGACGCATGACATCTCTCCGATAGTCCTGAAAAGTCTTCAAAACTCAGCCTAACTATGTCTCCGGCAGCTTATAATTCGCCAAACTTCTAGGACTCTCTCATGCTGGACGGCTTGGTTCGTGAGAAACTGTGGCAGGTCGCTAGCGTATACTACTCCGACAAGGATTGGGCCCACGGCCTGAACCACGTACAGCGAGTTCTGGATAACGCGTTAAGGATCGGAAAAGAGGAGGGCGCTGATCTTGAAATTCTTATGGCTGCCGTAATGTTCCACGACATTTACGCAAGCAAAGAGGAGCA
>VBBE01000096.1 GCA_005884605.1 Candidatus Bathyarchaeota archaeon | reverse complement strand
CCGTACGTTCTCTGTTCGAGCTGTTGCCTGTGACCAAGCAGTGAGCCGCCCATCGACCAAGTGGAATAAAAAGATGGAAGAGGATTCTGTCCGAGTCAAAAGCGTGAAATTATATCCTACGGATGCGGCCGGTATACTGGAAGCGTAGGGAAATGCCGACCAAGTTCATGCAGTCCCTTGACCCTCAAGTCTACGGCGAACTCCGAAAGATTGCTAAGGATAGAGGCATAACGATGCAGGAACTCATCCGAGCCGTTATTGTCCCTGATTGGATGAGCAACGACCAGAGTAAGGGCGGCGCAGGTGGTTCTCCAAGGAGATCCCGAACGGCGCGCGGTGCGTCCAAGAGACTCCGAGCCAAGATAACCGCTTAGCGCGCTAGTAAACAGGCAACGCTTATTTCTCGGCTGACTCCAGATCGAAGGGATGGCAATTGTCGGCTCAGGACCGAGTTCCGGCATACGCGATCTCGCTACTCGCTGGAATACTGACCTTCATCGGTGGGTTAGCCAAAGCATCAACGAGCGGGATTATCAAGTACACGGCTTCGGGAGCCGCCTTCAACAATTTCGTGGGAAATAGCGTCCGGCCAACCAACTTCGGCCTCGCCATAGCGAGCGCACGAGCCTCCGCGGTCATATTGATTCTCTCTGGCATTCTCGTACTGGTCAGTGCTGTTGTGATGAGTTTTCGGTTCAACCAGTATCCAACATGGGGAACCGTCATCGTGATCTTTTCCGTCGTGGGATTTTTTGCAGGCGGAAACTCCCTCACAGGAATCGGATCTGTACTAGGAATAATCGGTGGGCTACTGGCAATCACCTACCGCAGAACCCAACGTTCAGTACCTGTCTGAGTTCAGATCCTTCCGTTTTCTAACAGTTCTTTGACAAAGCTCTCTCAAGCCTAGTCTTATCTTTAGCCTCGATCGACTATTCACCAGAGACGTCTTGAGTCAGGAAACAAAGCTAACCTACGTAACACTCCTCGCAGACCCGAGCATTCATCCGAAATACGAAGCAGCACTGAAACAGATTGAGACCGAGTTTGGGAAACATCATCCCATGTATATCAACGGCCGAAAAGTTCTAGCTGCTGAGGGAGAATTCGACGTCAGAAGCCCTCTAGATACTAAGATCCTGTTAGGCCATTTCCAGAAGGGAAGCGCAAAGTTCGCTCGTAAGGCCATCGAAGCGGGCAAGGATGCATTCGAGGAATGGAGCAAAAAGTCCTGGAAGGAGAGAGTTGCAATCATCCGAAGAGCGGCGGACCTCATGGAGGACGATCGGTTCAAGCTCGCAGCGCTGATCACGTACGAGGTTGGCAAGAACAGGTACGAGGCTGTCGCGGAAGCAAGCGAGGCAATCGACATGTTCGACTACTATGCTGACTTGATGGAACAGAACGATGGTTACGTGAAGCCAATGCATCCTGGCGCCCCCGGAGAGACCTCGAAGAGCGTTCTCCGACCCTACGGAGTGTGGGCTGTCATTTCGCCGTTCAACTTTCCACTCGCCCTTGCCGCGGGAATGATCGCATCAGCTCTCATAACCGGAAATACTGTCGTGTTTCATCCGACAAGCGCCGCACCCTTCTCGGGGCTCAAACTCTACGAGACGCTTATCAGCGCGGGAGTACCCCCTGGCGCACTGAGCTTTCTGACGGGTCCCGGAGAGTCTTTCGGCGACGAAGTCACCTCGAACCTTGACGTTGCCGGCATTGCTTTCACCGGCTCGAAAGATGTTGGCATGAAGCTCTACCGCGATTTTGTGAATAAACAACCCTATCCAAAGCCGTTCATCGCTGAGATGGGCAGCAAGAACCCTGCCCTCATCACATCAAACGCTGACCTAGAAAAGGCCGCGGAAGGAGTCGTGAGAGGAGGCTTTGGCTATAGCGGTCAAAAGTGCAGCGCGACATCAAGAGTCTACGTGGAGAGAGGCATAAAGAACGACTTCCTCAAGATCCTCAAAGACAAAGTGGATCATCTCAAAGTCGGGGATCCGAGAAATAGGGATGCGTTCGTTGGACCCGTGATCAATGAGAAGATGGTGAAGAAGTACCAGCGCTATCTCGAACTCGCAAAGAAGGACGGGGGCAAGATAGTGGCCGGAGGGGGACTACCAGAAGACAAGAAACTCTCTAAGGGCTACTATGTCAAACCAACAGTCGTCGCGGGCCTTCCTTCCAATGACCGCCTCTTCAAGGAAGAACTCTTCCTGCCTTTCGTGGTTGTTGACGAGGTCAAGAGCCTAGACGAGGCTTTGAAGAAAGCGAACGACACAGACTTCGGCTTGACAGCAGGAATCTTCAGCAACGATCAAGGCGAGGTTGACAAGTTTTTCAGAAGCATCGACTTTGGAGTCACGTACGCAAACAGGAAAGGTGGAGCAACGACAGGCGCCTGGCCCGGCTCTCAATCCTTCGGCGGCTGGAAGGGAAGCGGAGCTACTGGCAAAGGGGTTGGAGGGCCGTATTATCTGTTAGAGTTCATGCATGAACAGGCCCAGACCGTAGTCAAGGACGCCTAAGCCGCTAATCGATCTATCTCATCAACGAACATCTCTTCTTTCCCAACGGGAAAGACTCCTGATGCTGCAACGGAGTGTCCATCTCCGAAACCACCAACCCTTGAGCAGGACTCAGGGAGGATCTTCGAAAGGGAGGGTTTCTTTCCCTTCTCGATAAGGCTCGTAAGGATTTGAGGAGCTCTTCCTGAGACCTTGACCATGGACGAGGGTAATTTTCCCCAGCCGGGAATATCCGCTGGAACATTCATCATTCCGATCAGGTATTTGATGGGGCTGATGCCTCGCTGGTATCGAAGGTATGAGCAGAAGCTTCCGACTACCTTTCCACCCATACCTTTGTAATTGTCGTGGGCGTGAAACCATTGGATATTCTTCTTCTGGGATAGACCATCTTTCCTTATCGTCGCGAGCATCTTTCGATTGGCCTGTTTTCGTTCTTCCTCGAACTCTTTCGCCATCGCCATTGTTTGGTCGGTGAAGCCTGTTGTGCATGCTTCGATTCCCATCTCAGGGCCGTTTCTGTAGTATCCGACGGAGCCGAGAACGTTGAGAAGGCTGGAGGCTCGGGTTCTGCTAAGATTCATGCCCCTAGCCTGAATCTTTAGGTCTCCCTTGCCAGAATCCAGAACCAGCCCCCGTGCCTTGGCATCGCTCACGGCGATTAGGTTGAGTCCTTGTGTCTCGCCGGGAATTTCCAAAGACCCTATTGTCGCCAGATGGGCGTAGTACGACAGTTCGGGATCGACAGTTTTGCAGAACAGATAGGCTACTGTTGCGGAGGAGGCGTCTTTCTCGCCTGAAAAACCGTAGAGTTCAGGGTTGAGATTGTAAAGCAAGGGATTCTGGATAGAGGTTGTGTCGTGGTGATCCAGAACCAAGACTAATCCTTTAGAGCTGTTTGCTTCGATCAACCAGTCAACGTGTCCGGAACCCAAGTCGATGTAGGCTGCGACCTGAGGACGACCTGACTCAATGTCTCTGACAACTTCCGGGTATAGCTTGTCCAGACAGATTAGCCTCGTCTCGAGTCCGAGATTTGACAGTGCT
Organism: Candidatus Bathyarchaeota archaeon; assembly: GCA_005884605.1. Next base: position 13,782 of record VBBE01000096.1, on the reverse strand, counting down.
AGTTTTGTAAGTGCTGCTGAGGTGAGCCCATCTGCTTCATCGTGATGGAGAACAACCGCTTCTCGGATGGCAGACTCTCGAACAGCCGTGACTGCAGAATCTAATCTGCCTTGGAAGCTGTGGAGGCGTCCACGGGTGCTCATCTCAATTCTTGACAAATCTCGCTATGAAATAGCCTGTCTCGTGAGTATCGGGATTGAATCTCTGCGTGAGATGATCTTGATCGAACCCGTTCTCACCAAGAACCGGGAATTGCTTCTCCAGCGTCAACCCCAAGTCCTTCTCTGCAAAGCCCACGACGTCTTCGCACTCTTCCTTAGTAATTGTACAGACGCTGTACACAATTGTTCCCTCCTTCTTCGTGATGTGAGAAGCTGTCCTTAGAAACTGTTTTTGATAGTCTGCTGAGTTCTCGACATTCTGTACCGTAGTGTCAGCAGCGAGTTTCGGGACAATACCTAGAGCGGTGCAGGGCGGATCCACAAGTACCCTGTCGGCTTTGATGTTGTAGTCTCGATGAACGTATCGAGAATCATGCGATATCAGCCGGTAGTTTGCGCAGCCCATCCTCTGCATGAGTTCCTTTGCCTTCTGGATTTTTCGTGTGTTGCGGTCGAATCCGATTATTCGAGCCTGATTTTGAGTTAGCTGGCTGATATGGCTCGTCTTACCTCCGGGCGCGCAGTTGAGATCGACAACAGTCTCTCCCGGTTTCGGATCTAGAATGTGGCTTGTCAGAATGGCCGGTAGTGATTGAAGGTGGATTTGCCCATTAGGGTACCATGGTGTTTCCATTATGCTCGGCAAGCCTGTTCTGCTGTTCTTGATCTCTACTGCGACTCCTTGTCGGTACGTGAGGATGCTTGTCTCGCTCTGGTGGGAGACCCCGGAGCCTACGGCTGTTCCGCCCTCATCAACCACTGTTACCTTCATGCCTGGTCGCAGTCCATGGCACCGTTTTACGCCGGGAGCGTAGAGATGTGCGCCAAGTTGAACCGATTCCGCCGCGAACTTGTTTGCTTCCACAATAACGCCATCGGTTTCTATCTTGGATGCGCTGGGATGGAGGAACGCGGCATCATCAAGATGCACGTGAGCTTCCCCGTTCAGACCATTCGCTATCATCGATCGGATGATCGCGTCCCGCTCGGCCTTCAGTGTGTTTATCCGAAGATAATATTTCGAAGGAATCGCGGTCATCGCGGAGAGAACTCTGGCGGTTCGTGGGCCATAAGTTTCGCGGAGACGGCTCTCTAGTCCTGAATCTAGTTCTAACCGTCTCTCGGGAGCTTCCAGAAGCACTGTGACGTCGCTTTAATGTTGGATGGCTTTCTGGTTTAATTACCCTTGACTTCAGCTCCGGTGAAGAAAGGGTCTCCTCGGAATGGTAAGGGTGGTGTTGGAGCTTCGCTGCGTGAAGTGCGCGGTCAAGTTTGAGCGGAGCTTCGAGGAGAGAAGGAGACAGCTCAACTATTCTGAGGGGGAAATGTTGCAGCTTGACGAGAAAGCTTGCCCAAACCACTGCGGCGGAGACTGGTTCGCTATCGAAAAACAACACCCGATCCGCAAGTTCAAGCGCCGATTCGGGCAGGACGCCTGAACCGCGCCAGAATCGCCTATTATCAGCCCAGATCTCAAATCTGGCGCCCTATCGCTAAAATGCATAGCAAATCCTTCTTGACGACGCCTAGAATCGCTAGGGCATCCAAGCCCAAACCCAGCCCAGAATCCAAGGTCTCGCCCAGAATCCGCGCGAAACAGCCAGAGACCTCTCCAAAAGGGGGGTCTTGCACAGCGCATCTCACGACGCAAGAGCGAGACTTCCCAAAAGCTCCAGAATCGCCCATTGCGAGTTACTCAAGGCTTAAACCGGGTGTTTCGCAAGCTACATTTCGATTCCTTACAGAAGAGACAGAACTTCGGGATATGGATTGAAAAAGACGGCCAAGAAGAGCCCTCAGCTACTCAACGGCTTTCCCCACATTCCCTTCGACGAGTTTCCCCTCAAAAGATCAGAGGACCTTGTTGTCGTTCTGGAGAAAAACATGCCTGAGGGTGCGAAAGTGGAGGTTACTCCAATGGAAGACTCGCATCACTCTCCCTGTTTGGAGGAGATGGTAGCGATAATGGTACATGACATAGAAGAGGGAAAAGATTCCTCCGAGATCTACACCATCTACCAGTTCTGCCCCGCCTGCCACATCGCGGTCAGAGTCCTCTAGCCAAGACTATTCCAGATAGATAGCCGGCCTGTACGGCTCCGCCATTCTAGCCCGTCCCTTAGGATCGCTTATCCCCTGGTCTCCTTCCTTCCAGGCATTGATCACGCACTTGAATTCTCGTTGGTAGAAGTCAGCCGCCTCGGCAAAGATCGTCGTCTCGGCGGGAACCCCATCTTGGATGCGTGACTTTCTCATCTCATCAGGCATCTGGTTCGCCTGCTGAATTGCCTTGCCCGCATAGTCCGCCGCAGCCTTTCCGAGAGACCGGAAACGAGGATCTCCCATGACGTCCTTGATGAAATCTCCCTGTCTCATCTTCTCCTCCGCAGCCTTCAACGCCTTCAGATAGACTTGCCATTTCCAATCTGCCGCTGTGTAGTATGCGATGCGCTTGGGAGTGATCCCGGTTGCTTTCAGGATCTCGCTGGTATCGTCCAAGACTTGTCGAACAATTGCCTCTGCCTGTTCCGCTACAGGATCTTTCTCAATCTCCTCTTCTTCTGGCCACTTACTCTGAACGACGAAGTCCCTGTTTCCGATACGACTCCAGATCTCTTCAGCAGTGTGCGGCGCCAGAGGAGCCATCAGTCTCGTCCGCGTCTCCAGCACCCTTCGCAGAATCCGGCCCCGATTATCGGATCTCGGTCTATTCGGCCCCAGTCTTCGATTATACCAGGCAACATCGTTGTCGATCTGGTAGAGAGTAATATTGATCGCCTCCCTAACCCGCAATCTGTCGAGCGCGCTTGTCGCGGTCCGGACTGCGTAGCTCAAACGGCTGATCATCCACCGATCGAGCGTAGAGGGCTTCGATTTCCCAGCTGTCTTCTTCACGCCTATCTTCCTAGCCTGTCCCAGTAGAGTCGCCAGTCTTTCCTGGATTGATGTGGCAAGCGCTTCGCTGAAGCTCGTGTCCTGGCCCAGTTCAGCTGTCGCCAAGACCCCGACCCTTACGGGATCGGCTCCGAACGTGGCGATTCCCTGACGGAGAGGTATGATGTTCTGGAGAGACTTCGACATCTTCGCGCCCTCCATCAATACGAAGCCATTGGCTACGATTCCTTTCGGCCACTGTCTCTCAGGGAAGAGTGTAGAGTGATGGAATATGTAGAACGATAGATGGTTCGAGACCAATTCTCTGGCCGAGTGACGCATGTCGACCGGATAGAAGTACTCGAACTCCTTTCGGATCGCATTCAATATTCTTTTGGGAACTCCGGTCTCTTCTGCAACCCTATCAACGGCTCCTTCTCCTAGCAGTGTGAAGTTGAAGAACGCGTCAGGCAGTTTCGATGCGTCTTTTTCGAACTTCTTGAAGACAACCAAGTCCTTGGCGAAATATGATCATCTGGTCGAGACATTTGTGGGCTAGTTTCTTCCACTCGGGATCGCCGTAGTTGATGAACCACTGGTTCTCTAGAATGTGGACTAGGCATTTGGTTCCGCACCTGCAGACTACTGGCGCGTTTTTCAGTTCAAGCAAGATCTCGATCTTTCCCTGTCTGGTCAGCTCTTGGACGATCGCCTCCCTCGCTTTCGCAACTGGCATTCCAGAGTAACCGCCGGTGTCTTCTCTCATCACCCCATCATGGAACTCTTTCGAGTAAAGCTCCTCCGTCGCATGTTCGAGATGGGGATCGTTCTGGTCTTTGACGGCGAACTTCTGGATCAGATCCTTGGCTGGAAGGTCAGAGAAGCCTTCCAGTTTGATGATCGATATGGGATTGGTTGCTTGCAGAAACGGGCCCGCCTCCGCAGAGTCAGCATATCTCGCCTTGAGATCGATCAGGGCCTGATAGTCGTACGGAGCGTGCCCTGGAACGGACATGACGACACCCGTGCCATTATCTGGTTCCACGAAGCTTCCAGGGAAGACTGGGATCGCGTTGCCTGTGACCGGGTTCCGGACGGTCTTCCACAGCAACTCGTCTGCTTGGATCTCGCGTTCTACGGCGACTTTGTGATTCTGGTGCTGGAGCTTCTCCACCGTCTCTCTACTGACGATCCACAACTCTTCGTCCACCCTAGCTCGAACATAGGTGGCTTTTGGGTTGACCCAGAGATTGGTGACTCCGAACACTGTCTCCGGCCTCAAAGTCGAGGTAGCATAGAACACTCCATCTTTCTCGAACTTGACCAGAAAGGATTCTCCTATATCGGGTTCCACATCTCCCTGGGTATCCACGACCCCAACAGGGCTCTTGTCGTTCGGACACCATGCGACGGGATGCGTTCCCCTCGTGATCAGTCCCTTCCGGTTCAGGGTCCGGAAGTGCCATTCGATATACCGGCTATACAACGGGTCGATGGTCGTGAACTCTCGGCGCCAGTCGATGGAGAATCCGATCTCCACCATTCCCTTTTTGATATCGTCGCGGAAGTATGATGCCATCGACTTCGGATCCTTCAATTTCTCCTGCGTTGGCGATGGAATTTCATAGATCTTGGTGAAAGTCTCTATGATCTCACGGTCGCCTTCTCGCAGCCGCTTGGCCATGGCGAAGAGTGGAGAGCCTGTATAGTGGAAGCCCATCGGGAAGAGAGTGTTGTATCCCTTCATCCTGTGATATCGAGCGTTAACGTCAGCGATGGTGTAAGTTCTTACGTGACCGATATGCTGTGGAGAGTTCGGGTAGGGATAAGCGGCGGTCACATAGTACTTGGGCTTACGAGGGTCAGGGTCAGTCTCATGGATCTTGCGCCAGTTCCACTTCTTCTGCCACTTTCTTTCGAGCGCATGCCAGTCAAGCTTGGCCGGCGTTACTGATTCCCTCCGCTGGGATTGCGATGCTTAGCTGCTTTGTGACGGTTTGTGACGCGATCTTCAACGCCTCGTCCACTTTGTCCTTGGAAGATCCGCCACCTGTCGCGAAGAAGGGCCTGCCCCCTCCACCACCGCCCAAGACTTTCGACGCCTCTGAGACGATCTGGCCCGCGTTAACACCCGCCTTGACAGCTTCGTCGCCAGCCGCGGCCACTACCTGAACGCGCTCTGATACCTCGAATATTACCGCGATCAGACTGGGGTCGGATTCTTTGAGCTGATTGGCAACCTCGACCGCGTCGATTCCTTTCCTCTTCGCCGTCTTTGCTAGTACGAGTCTAACTGTTCCGAGACTGATTGCTCTCTTCTTCAATTGTTTGACGTGTGCATCCATAGCTTTTGCGTGAACTTTTCCGAGTTCTTTCTGAAGAGAATCTATCTCTGCGACGATTGCCTTGATTGACTCTGGAAGCTTGTCAGGCGTCGTTTTCAGAAGTTCACTTGCCTTTGCAAGTGCTTCACTCTGCTGGTTGATCTGTTTCAAGGCCGGCTCTCCTGCCGAGAAGATGATTCGCTCGACACCATCCTGCAACTTGCTCATCTTCTCAATCCTGAAGACTCCAAGTTCCCCGGTTCTCTTACAGTGCGTCCCTCCGCAAGCTTCTGCGTCCCAGCCCTGAATTCTTACTACGCGAATCTTCGAGCCTGGGACCGCTCCGCCCTGGTAGAGCCTGTAACCGTACTTTGCCTCCGCCTTCTCACGAGCCATCCACGCAACTTGCACTGGTAGGTCGCGCAGAATGACTTGGTTGACCAGCCGCTCGATCCTTTCCCTCTCTTTCCCACTGATCTCCCGGAAGTGCGTAATGTCTAGCCTGCTCGACTCCACTTCCTTTTGCGCGCCCGCTTGCCAGACGTGTTCGCCCAGCACTCTCCGCGCCGCCCCGATCAGAGCGTGAGTGCCAGTATGGTGACGCATCAGGTTCACGCGTCGCTGCCAGTCAATCTCTCCCTCAACCAGATCGATTTCTTGATCGATGGGTTGGTCAAGAAAGTGAACGATGATATTTCCAAACTTTTGGACGTTTGTAACTTTCAGTTTCCTGTCGCCAAACCGTAACTCACCGTGATCGGCAGGTTGGCCACCTCCCTCGGGATAGAAGCATGTCTGGTCCAGCACCACAGCATTTTCGGCAACCTTCGCTACTATCTTCGATTGGAAGCGGGTCTGATAGGCATCGTCATAGTATGACGCTCGGGTTGCGGGAAGATCCTTTAGCTTCGCTTCCCATTCAGGTTCGGAGGAGGATACCTCAAGACTGGTGGTCGGCTTTGAATGTCGTTCCGCGACTAACGTCAAGAAGTTCTCGGGAATCTCGACCTCTACTCCCACCTTTTCCGCGCTCTCCTTTACGATCTCTGGAGCCAACCCTTGGGAATCGTAGAGCAGAACGAGCTGGTCTGTGGGAATCTTTCGAATGCCTCGACTCGAGAGCTCCTTTGAAAGCCTCAGCACCACTTCTGACCCCTTACTGATCGTCTCCTCGTATTTCTCAACTTCAATCCGCAGACCCTCCAGTATCTCTCCTCTCATCTCTCTGAGGAGGTGAAACTCTCCACCCCACAATTTGATCTGCCCCTCGATTATGCCCGGAAGCTCCTGGAGGATTCCTAGCTGTCGCGCTAGCCTTGCGGCTCGGCGAATAATGAGCCTGGTCAAGTAGCCTTCGCCCACGTTGGACGGAACGACGCCTTCAGCTAGGAGGAAAGAAATTGACTTTGTATGATCAGTGATCGCATATGCGGCTTCTAGCGTCTGGACTACGGAGCGAAACGCCTCCTCGTCGCGGCCAGTCTCGAGTGCTGTCGCTTCAACATAGGCATCTCTAGAAGATCGACTGGAGGCTCCGTAGATTCCTGCTGCACTCGTAAGAGATGACAACGTGCTCTCGTCAAGGTCGACTTTCGCTAAGCCCAAAACCTGCGTAAGCAAAGGGCCGTATACGGCGTGGAATCCACTAGGCGAGCCTTGGGACAGCCAAGCCCATCTTTCCATCCCATAACCAGTGTCCACGGTCCTGATGGGCAGGCCTATGAGTTCATCTCCCTGAACCTTGTACTGCATAAAGACGAGCGTCGATATTTCTAGCCCTGAGACAATTCCTTCCAGGTCTGGGCCCGCATTTCCTCCCCCTGACCAAAAGTGCTCTTTGTAGGTGATGGACTCAGACGGGACACCCATCACGTCGGACAAGAGTTTGTGGTGATAACGGACTGTATCGTCTTTCCAGTAGATTTCCTTATTCGGATAATTGAACGCGTGTGCTCCGCCCATTTCAAATATGGACATGTGTCGGCCCGCGGCACCAACCTGTTCAATATCTGTGAAACGGATACAGGGCTGACTTATGACCAACGGGTTTGCAGGAGGTGGCATGGTTCCTTCGGTCACGTAGGGTTGGAAATCATAGATCGATGCCCCTACAAGGTAGACATCGTTACGCCAACGCGCCACAATCGGGTAAGGCTTGACCCTGCTGTGTCCCCGCTCGGCGAAATAATCCATGAACTGGATCCTCATCTCCGCCAGAGTGTACCGTCGTTTCGTAGGAGGGTTTCCGATGAACGAGTACGGTGAACAAGGAACCTCGCCACAAGCCGCCTGATTAGGCGCCGCCCAGTAGTTGCTTCCGCATGATGGGCATTTTCTACGAACGAACCCGATTTCCCTGAAGTACGGGAGGGCGAATTCTTCTTGGTTTATCTCTGGCATCTATCGTATCCCTCCAAGAGTGCTCTGGAAATATAGAGGCTTAGCCGGGAAAATTGTTCTAGAGAAACGTTGTCTTGAGGAGAAGAATATGCGGAGCTATACCGCGAACCTCCTTAACCGAAAAGTGCCCCGAGTCCTGCTAGGGCTTCCTCTTCCTTCTTCTTTTCTTCTTCGGCTGGTTTCTTATCTTCTTTCTTCGCCTCAGTTGGCGCTGCCGGTGCCGCTACTGGGGCTGCCATCGCACTGGCCGACTTTAGAGCCTCGTCGATGTTGACTTCGGAGAGTGCTGCGACTAGGGCTTTGACTTGTGCTTCTTCCACTTGACTGCCCGCTGCGGTTATGACTTTTTTCACGTTTTCTTCGGTGACAGGCTGCGCTGATGAGTGCAGCAGGAGTGCAGCGTAAACATACTTCACTGGACTTTTCCCTCTTTCTCAGGATTGATTGGATTTTAGTCGAGCGTCAATTCCTACACTTAAGGGTTTCCGGGTGTCGCGCTGGAAATCTTTTGGTTCAGCGCGTTGGCGTTCATCACCGCGCGTTTGAGAACTGGCTCAATGGTACCACTTTCGAGGAAGCCTGCTTCGACAGCGATGGCTAATGCTTCCCTCATTCCCTTCCCTAGGATTCTTGGGGCGTTCTCGGGAGTCACGTATCCAGCATCGATTGAGAGGCTGAACGCATTACTCACGGCTTGGAAGACGTCTTTTCGATACGCGGTTATGTCGAGGACAAGATCGTCGGATCGGAGGATGGTTCCGTTGTCGTATGCGCTAGAAAGTGTGAGCCCGGCCTCCATTGGCTTGAGTCCAAGTTTGGAGAGTACGGAGGCCATTTTTGGCGTGATGAGATCTCCTCTTCTAGCGACCACCGAGTCTCTTGCAACCCAGATGCTTCCCCCCTCGATCCTTGTCTGGACCTTGATCTCTCCGAATTCGCTGATCACCGGGCCAGGGGGCAGTCCAGTGTTTCCGGCCGGGACCATGATCTCGCCAGTTGCAATGTCTCCAGCTTTCGCGGGCACCCTGACTTTGCTTTTTTCGAGCAGTATTATCAGAGAGTAAGGGTTGACATCTGTGAATAACAGGATGTTCGACCCTTGGAGGTCCTTGACGAATTCCCCGACTCTCCCGTGGCTGGACTCTGAAAGCTCTACTGACTTTCTCAACAAATTGTTCTTGGTCACTACCATCGCTACTCTGTCCCGTAGACGCTTTCGTAGTTCGTGGATCTGCGATGACCGGACCTTAGTCAGGTCTGCGGCTGCTATGACCGGATACTTCTCCAATAGAACCTGGAGCTGGGTTATCGCTTCTTTCTTCCAGGCTGCTACTTTCCGGGTTGTCGACATTGTCTTACGCCGCCGTGGTTAGGGGTATCTTTACCAATGGTCCCATTGAGGCTTTGATCGAGACGGCTTTGATGTTCTTGGGACCCTTTTCCAGCTTTGCCTCCAGTCGCGAGATTATCGTTTGGATGTTCTGCACTAGGACATCATCGGGCATGTCCTCGGTTCCAACTTTAGCTTGGATTACAGGTTGATCCTTCATTTTTAGCCGGACGTTGCGGCGCTGGCGCTTGATGATATCGTCGATTGGTGCTGTCGGGGGAATAGGTGTTGGCATTTTGCCTCTAGGTCCGAGAATCTGTCCGAGGGTCTTTCCGACCTGGGGCATCAGTGGGGCTTCTGCGACGAAGAAGTCGTAGCTCTGAGCTATCTTCCTCGCCTGCTTTTTCTCCCGTCCAAGCTTGTCCAAGTCCTCCCTGCCGATGACAATGTCTGCGCCGGCATTTTTTGCTCTGACAGCCAGGTCGCCGCCCGCTATCACGGCTACTTTCGAGTCCTTATCTGCAGCTGTTGGAAGCTCGAGGTTCTCGTTAATCCTCCCCTCAGGCTTTTTCAGGTCTATTTCGCGAAGCTTGACCGATAGTTCAATGGCCTGCGTGAATTTCCTCTTGGGTGTCTTGCTTCTCACGTCGCTCAGTGCTTTCGTAATTGAGTCCTTAGACAGTGGCATCTTAGCGTTCTCCTACTCTAACTCCTTCAGCGCCGCGTCATACTGACCTGCGTCGAGGTTCTTGATGAACTCTTTTGGTTCCTTAGCATCAACTGTCACGCCCATGCTTACACATGCACCGGCGACCTCTTTTACAGCCGACTTTAGGGTTCGCGCGTAGCTGTCTGTCCGTTTCATCTGGGCAATCTTCACGATTTGCTCAGGAGTCAGGTTGCCAACCTTGGTGGCTTTGGGTGTTGCCGATCCCTTCTCAACCCCCAACTCCTTGACTATCAAGGCAGAGGTGGTCGGGGTTCCGATCTCAACCTCGAAACTTTTGTCTTCCACGTTCACAAGGATCTTTACCGGGACTTTCATTCCCGCGTAAGCCTTGGTGAGCTCATTAATCCTGTTAACGATCTGTAGAATGTTTACTCCCAAAGGTCCGAGTTGTGGACCGAGGGGCACACCTGCTGTGGCTTTGCCGCCGTCTATTATTGCGTCAACTGTTTTCTTGTCGGCCAGCTTCCTCAGCCTCTCCTCTACTCACGAGCTTCACATAGTCCGCGTGTACAGTTATTGGTAGGGTGGCAAAACCCTCCTCCAAGAGCTCGATGACGACTTCCTGCTTGACTTTGTCGACGTGTGTGATCTTGGCTTTCAGGCCTCTGAAGGGTCCACCAACAACCTCGACGAGGTTGCCTACGCTTAGCTCTTCAATAACTGGTTTGGTTACAATGAATCTTTCGATCGCAGCTAGGGAGACGACACCTTTTGTTCTGGTTCGTGCATGTCTTGTCCCAGCTATCGCCTCGTCAACAAAGTGTGGTCCCATTGCCTCGACGAAGATGTATCCTTTGATCACTTCTGGTGCGAGTATTGCGACGATGGGTAGTTTCTTGGGTTGGATCCTGCTGGCCATGAGGTCCACAACGGTTCTCTCCTGTCCGCTGGTCGTGCGGACTGCGTATATCGAGGTCTTCTGAGTTTGGGTGGCCATGATCTTGCCCCACTATCGTCCTGCGGCAGCTTGGCTAGCAGGCAACTGGTATAGGCCGACCACCCAGAAGAGAATTCTGAGCACGAAACCTATGCCCCCGACAATAGCTACGCCTATCAGAATGATCTTGATGTTGAGTTTCGTTTCTTGCCAGTCGGGCTTTTGGGCTACGTGAAACAGGCGTCTCGCCGATTGAAGGAATGTTCCAATGCCCATGACAAGCCCACGATTATGAACTGGAGTTTCGATGGACCGGGCCTTCCTATTTTAACCATGCTAGCGCCTTGCGTTCTTCGTATCTCGATCGCGGTGTTGATTGAGGCTGCGTCTCTTCGAAACCCGTGATTGCGGAACCCGAAGGGAGATTCCATTCTACGGTGGTTTACAAGATGAGTGAAAGGAGTCCTTTGGCAGTATGCAATCTGTTTTCAGCTTCGTCCCAAACCGCTGATCGGGGGCCATCGATAACATCGTCCGTTACCTCTTCACCTCTATGAGCAGGCAGGCAATGAAGGAATATCGCGCCTGGCTTGGCGTGCGAGAGTAGCTCCCGGTTGACTTGGTATTTTGGAGTAAACGTCGACAGTCGAGTCTCTTTCTCTTTCTCCATGCCCATTGAAACGAACGTATCCGTATAGATCGCGTCGGCAGCCTCCACCGCTTCTAGAGGGTCCTCAACGATGCTAATTGATGCTCCAGACGTTTCACCGGCTTCTTTTGCGTGTTTGACCGCTTCTGGGTCTGGGCCGTAGCCTAGAGGCCTGGCGACAGCAATGCTGACTCCAGTCTTAGCGCATCCTATCAGGAGGCTGTTGCAAACATTGTTTCCATCCCCAATGTAAGCTAGTTTGAGACCCTTCAGGCGTTTCTTGTATTGAATCAACGTCAGGAGGTCTGCGAGTATCTGGCATGGATGGTGCTTGTCAGAGAGACCGTTAACGATGGGCGCATCCGCACTCTCCGCGAGAACGACTAGGTCGTCGTGCGAATAGACCCGTGCCATTATGGCGTCGACGTACCGGTCCAACACTCTTGCAGTGTCCGAAATCGTTTCCCCTCGTCCCAGTTGCATCTCGTTCCAGCTCAGGTAAATGGGATGGCCACCGAGTTGGGCAACCGCCGTTTCGAATGAGATCCGGGTCCTTGTTGACGGTTTCTGAAATATCATGGCAACGGTTTTTCCCTTGAGCCGTTGTGGAACTCTCTTTTGCCTTGCGAAAATCGATGCGTGCTTTAGGATCAGATTGATCTCACCGGGGGATAATTCGACCAATGAGAGAATGTCTCGTCCTTTCAGACCGGCCAAGGCTTCGATAAATCTCCGTGACTATTTATCCGTCGAGGATTCTTCTCTTATAAGAACCCGCTACGTGATGCCTCTATTCGATCTTTAACTTTGAAAGCGGGTTTAAATCTCGCTAACCACGTCCTTAACGATTGACCGAAAATGGTTGACCTAGAAATTACGTACTGCCAACCTTGCGGACATCAGCCAACAGCGGTGGACATCGTCAGTCAACTTCTCGCGATCTACGGCATGCCCCTGAACCGGAAACTGACGATCTCGCTGAAGCCAGCAGACAAGGGAGTCTTTGATGTAGTACTTGATGGTCAAATGATCTTTTCAAAGCACCAGGAAGGTCGCTTTCCGACTGTGGATGACCTCAAGAAACAACTCGACCAGAAGCTTGCGATCCCGTTAGAAACCGCATAGACATGCGGGGCCCCTGACTCCGCATTATCAAGAATCGGCAGGACGCGATATCTCGTTAGTCTCCTCCAACTAGGTTTCTTACGATAGTCTGAGGCTGGAACGGTTCCAGATCGTCGTATCCTTGCCCGGTTCCGACGAGAGTCACTGGCCTGCCCATTATGTAAGACAGCGATATCGCGTTACCGCCTTTGACATCGGCGTCGAGTTTCGCTAGAATTATCCCATCGATCTTGACTGCTTGTGAAAAGACCTTGCCCTGCTCTACGGCATCGTTTCCGGTGAGCGCGTCTACGACTAGAATTGTCAAGTCAGGTTTCGTGACTCGGACGATCTTTCTCATCTCTTCCAACAAATTCTGATTTGTCTGCATTCGTCCCGCGGTGTCGATTAGAACTGCGTTGATTCCATGCGCTCGCGCATAATTGACCGCATCAAATGCTACGGCCGCTGGATCGGCCCCGTATTGATGTTTGATCAATCTCACGCCGATTCTTCTCGCGTGTTCCTCGAGTTGTTCTATTGAACCTGAGCGGTAAGTGTCGCTTGCAGCTAGGATGCATGTCCTGCCTTTTCTCTGGAGAATATGCGCCAGCTTTGCGATGCTTGTCGTCTTTCCTGTTCCGTTGATGCCTACAAATACTATTATCGCGGGCACTCCGGCCTTCTTTTTCTCCTCAACTAGCTCGAAGATGTCGAGCCTTCCGGCCCTGTCAAGTACCGATAGTAGGACGTCGCTCAGAATCGCCTTGACTCTTCCTCGGGGGTCTGAAAATCTTGCAAACTGGACATCTTTCAGTTTTTCCTTCAATTCTGTCGCTACGTAGTCTGCTACAGAGACCGCGACATCATTTTCCACTAATGAGAGCTGGAATTCGTCTAGAACCCTGTCGAGGTCTTTTCCTTGAAGCTCTGTTTTGGTCACGCGGTCGTAGAAGTTGGAGAACTGGGCCCTGAGCTTGTCAAACAATCTCTACCGGTCCACCGCCCTTCTTGCGAGCTAGGTCCTCTAGGCGGGCTCTATAGTCCTCAGTCTGATTAATGATCTGGTTCAATTGTTGTGTAACGTTGATCCGTGCCTTGTCCATATCGGATGCTCTCATGTTAAGATCCCTTATCGAGTCATCTACAGTTTTTTCAATGCAAACTCCGGCCCCGACTCCAATTATGACGTGCTGAGGATCTTCGAGCTTCGCTTTGACAAATGAGCCCGAGCCTATTGGGATCAGCATCTCAACGTTCTTTCCTGACTCCTTTGTCCCCTCAAGGGTTTGCTTAGCGGTCTGCGTTTCGGAGAGGGCGCCTGTCACAATAT
>VBBE01000188.1 GCA_005884605.1 Candidatus Bathyarchaeota archaeon | reverse complement strand
GAATTGTTATTCCGCGTGCACGAGCCTCGTCGCTAAGAAGAGTGTAGGTCTGTTCGCCGAAGGCCACCATGACCTTATACGACGTTTTTTCTTCACGCTCTCAGTTTTCGAATACCTATGCTCTACGTATGCAGGGGGCAAGGCATATAAGAATAACTGAAGCCGCGCCGAAAATTCTCCTCGCATTTCGCTTGAAACATTCGGATCGCCAATTGCATTTATTCCGCCATTGAGCGACCGATAGTGTCTTGTCAAGGATTGTCCCGCGGTGCTCGTGCCATGGAGAACTTGCCATAACCGGCGAAATACGAAGCCCAGACGGATGGCGGACAGGATTCAACCTCCAATGCAAGCAATGCGGGAAGAAATGGACCTACTCGGGTGGCATCTATAGGCAAGAATCAGCAGAGAGCGCTGGCTAAGACATCCTCGCTCGATGCGATGGAGCAAGAAATCCACAACCAAGTCGAAGACCTTCCAGCATTCGCCCGCGAACTCGGAAAGTATGACCGCTTTCGCAATCTTGACCCTTCCCACATGATTTTCACTGGCTCCGGAGACTCTCTTGCAACCTCACTCTTCGCCCATTACTTGTCCCAGATGCAGGCGTTTGCGGCAGACCCATACGAGCTCCAGCTCTATCCGCGAGTGACCAAGGACAAAACCCTCTTCATAACCTCAGCCAGCGGTAAAACCAGAACTAACCTGCAACTTGCTAAGAAAGTCAAAAGGCTAGCTAAGGAGAGGATTGCAATAACCGCGAACCCCGGGAGCCCTCTTGCGAAAGAATGCGACGATGTGATTCAGTTACGATACAGAAGCCAGGGAGTCCTTACGTCTGGGACCGCGAGTTTCTCGGCCGGTCTCCTTGTAGTAGCCTCGTTGATCCGTCGATTGCCGAAACTCGATTCCCTGCCCGTTGTAGAGAGGCGAGCGACTGAGTGGGCTAGACGCTTGCGGGTCCATCCTCCAGGACGGTTCCTGTTCGTCGGATCCGGGACGGGTTACTCTCTCGCAATGTATGCAGCTTTCAAGATCCACGAGGTTCTGGGGCTATCGGCTCAATACCAGCATACAGAGCAGCTTGGGCATTCCCAGCTTTTTTCACTTCAAGAGAAATCAGACAATCTTCTGTTCTTATCGCCGAGTTCGGACAAGAAGACGAGTGAAGTGTTTCGAGTTCTTTCAAAGAGTGGTTTCAACGCGTACCTGTTGAAGAGTGGCACGGCCGATCCCATTCTCGCAGCTCTTCAAATCATGTTCTGTCTGCAGCACCTGGCCCTTTATCTCGGAAGAAAGACAGGGCTCCGAGAATGCGCGTTCCTGACAGACAAGAAAAGGCTCGCGCTCAGTAGCCGTCTAATTTACTGACTTCGTACTGGACATTTCCGACTGAATGTGTTTGTAAACGTCGAGAAGGTCGTCGGTCTCCATTTGATGGGAAGCCGCCCTTCTCACCTTCTCCAAGTTAGTGTTCAAGGCGATGGAATAGCCGACCACCCGAAAGACGGGAACGTCGTTCAGCCCATCTCCCACATGAACCGTCTTGCTCAGCGGAATGCTCATCCATGCGCAATACTTTCTGATGCCAAGCCTCTTGTCCGGTAGTGGCTCGATGTCATCTATGATTACTCCGTTCTTCACGGCTACTTTTGACGAGACGAATCCGCGGAATCCAAATTGTTCTACAAGATACTGACAGAGAAAATCCGGATTGTCCGTGCAGAGGATGACAGACAGCCCAAGGCCCAGGAGCTTCTCAACGGTTTCGCGGATGTTCCGCATCATCGGAACCCTAGAGACTTCAGCTAGAACGTCTACGAGTTTCATCCCGACGAGAAGCTGAAACTGTTGCAAGAGAGCCTGTCTCAGAGTTATCCGTTTCCGATGATACATTCCGTCTATCGCGTCCCACTTCTTGCCGATCCCTAAACTTCGGGCCGCCTGAGTAAGTGCAGGCTGACGAAAGAGGGTCTTGTCTACGTCAAACGATACTTCAACGAATTTCGGAGTCTTCATTCCGCTGGGAAAGGTAGAACCAGTGCCTTAGATGATTATGCTAAGCGTCTAGAGAGGCTCAACGTAGCCGAAGTTTTCCCGAATGATACTCCGGACCTGTTCTGCCCTCTCCTTCGTATTCTTGTCGAGGAAGATCTTGACGACGTGGCCCTTCTCCGTCTCGAAGGTTAGCCCTTCCTTCCGGAATTTTTCAAGCGCATCGTTCAACGTGAAATGGTTGCCGAAAGTTGCGATGACCACTGCCCGGCTCTTCTTCTTCCCACCAAGCCGGACGGCTGTCTTTCTGAATCCTTCAGCTAGACCGTAAGCCATACCTTGTCTGACCTAGAGGCGGAATGTCGATTTGCTATATGGCTATCGGACAGGGATTTCCTATGAGCCTATCAACAGATCGGCCAGACATGGCGGTTTAGCGACCGAAACAAGAGGGTCTGTCCGGACTTGCTACCCTAAGTTTTTCAGCTGCGGAGTTCAACTGTATAATCCGGCTTGCGACCTGGCAAAACAGGCTGCCTAGCAATAATCATCGTCCTATTAGTGTTCTTCCCAGTCCTGGCGAAAGTACACGGCGAGAGCTCGCTCTTCCAGACAGCATTGCCTACGGACAAGTCCTCCTACAAGCTAGGAGAGACAGTTGAAATCATGCTTGTCCTGTACAACCCCACTTCTCAACGTATCGCTGTTCACTTCCCCAATGGTTGTTGGTTCAGCTTCATCATCCGCGACCTGTCGGGAAATGTGGTCCATAATCAGACCATGTCTGATTGTGATCCAACAATCAACGGACTCGAAAACGTTACGAACGTGATGACCGTTGACGCGGGTGGCGGCCGCTGGATTGGAATGCAATGGAACCAGCAAGATCCTTCTGGGAAACAGGTGCCCGTGCCCGCGGACTATGTTCTCTCTTGGGGATTCAAGAACCCTGACCAGCCCATC
>VBBE01000187.1 GCA_005884605.1 Candidatus Bathyarchaeota archaeon | reverse complement strand
GCCTTTATCTGACAGCCAGAAACAAATCTCTCTCGGCGAGCTTCCCAAGGGGCTATTCTCGAAAGATGAAGCCAATGCTGGAGAGCATTTTCGAATCGAGATTCACAACCGAGGAATCAATCAGAGCGGCCGAGGCTGCGGAGAAAGAGAATGAAAAGCGCCAGCATCCCCGTGGCGACCGTAGCAAGTTCCCCCGCCGCTAGTACTCTGTTGGGTTCTATGAATAACGCTCCTCGCCCGGTTGTTTCCACGTAGAACGCCCAGGCCATGAAGATCATGCTCGCCAGACCGGTGGCCAAGGAATAGATCCATAAACCACTCCAAAAGAACTTCTCGCGTGAAGAGGCCAATAGTAGGACTCATAGTGCTCGTCTGCATAATTAACATCGCGATCTGGGTAAACTCCACATCACGCTCAACTCGACTCTAAGCAGTCTTATTTTCGCCGTTGAAATGCTCTCACTAGGTTCTTAGTACCCTTAACGCGCCAGAGTTGCAGGCCAGCAATGATTAGCGCGCCTAGAGCCGCAGTCATTTGCGATATGATGAACCTCGTTGCACCGTCAATCTGCGATACATTGAACGCCCAGTTGTAAAACGATTCCGTTGTTGGCTTGAACGCTTGGATCGATGCAACCGCGCTCACGAACCAATTCGCCTCGACTATGTACGGCGCGAACAAGAAAATAGTAAAAGGAGCCAGCACCAGAGCGGCGGTTCTAATCATCCGGAGGGGATACAGTATTCTCCGAACCTGCTTGTCCGGTCCAGCCTTCACATAAGCGGTGCTTTCAAACACGTTCATCCAAAGAGTGACCACAACCAAGGCGTTTCCAAGCGAGAGAAATAACGCGATAGAAATCGGCAGAGTCCAAGAACCTATAGGAATAGACACGGTCTTGTCAACGAAGCCAGTGTTCAACGCGTTGTAGAAGAAGAGAAGCTCCAATCCGACACAAGTCGCGGCAAATATTATCGCGGGAATCCAGCCCCGGAGAACCTCCCAGCGCAAGAAGAGCCTATGGTACTGTTCGGACAATTCCCTTTCTCCGCGTTTCCTTTTGAGCAGTTCTAGGCCTCGTTAAAAAGCCAATGGACCCTGTAACCAAACGGTTTCTCTCGGGGTTACGGGACCTTAGTCTATTCCTCGAACAGCCTTCCCTCTCCGGAACGCGATTCTATGGTCGCGCGCTAAGTGTTAGAGTCTAAACTCAAGGGATCGACGCTTTAGTTGAAAAAACGGATTGGCGTGCTAGCTGTCCTCATGATGACAGCTGTTGCCTTTCTAGTCTCCCCAGTCCACCCTGCAACAATGAATCCCCAAGAGAACGTGAACCTCTACACCGGTAACAGGCTCGTAATCGACTCAAGCCAGTCATCGATAAAGTCCGTGGTCGTTCGAGGAAACTTGACAGCAGCTACTCTCTCGAATAACGCGTATCCCTCGAAGAATTTCACGCTCACAACCAATTCCACCCAGCTGTACACGGTTGACCTCTTGCTCTCATACCAAGCCCCCTACACCTCAGAGATAGTCATCAGTGATCCCTCTTCAGGGTCGAAGACCCAATACACCTCCTACTTCGTCTCCGGCGGGGACCTGAATCTCACAATATTCGCCTCGTTCCAAACGGCTCCCTCAACCGGGCCTAGCGTGCCCCTAGGTTGGTCATCTTTCTACGGATGGGTGTCCCAGTTCGGAGGAGCATTCCCCTTCTGGATCAAGATCCTCTACGCCGTCCTAGGAGCCCAGTTCGCCTTTGTTGGATACAGATGGATAAAATTCGAGGATGAGCGGAGGAGGATAGAGGGACACCTGCCCCCGTTGGATCGAGGAAACAAGGTCTATCTCTGGACCGAAGTTGTATTCCGCACCCTTATCGCAGGTTTCGCAATAAGTCTAACAGTAATGATCGGCGAGGTCCTAGTACTCCTAATCGCCCAGTACCTTCTCTTCGTCAACCTGAACCTGATATCGCTCGTTGACTTCTTTTCCATATTCTTCGTGGCAGCCCTTGGAACCCTTGTCTATCTTACGAGAGAGGGCCTTGAGCGCATCTTCGATCTCAAACCGATAATGGAGGACTGATTCGTGGCGTCCAAGATAAGAGTCGCATCAAACGATGATCAACTGTCCGAATTCCTCTTCGGATCTGTAAGACCCTGGTGGGACAGGCAACCATGGCTTAGACGATTATTCGTTATTCCCCTCAAATCGGTCGACAAATCCTACTCTAGATGGAGCAAAGCCAGAGTCTCACCGAGAAGATTCCGGAAAATCCAGGAACGCTTGGACAGGGAATATCCACCGGACAAATTCTCGCCGGCAAACCTGATCGGTCGCGACAAGGAGTTCAACACTCTCATGGATTCCTTCAGACTCCACGTACTCCGGCACCCGATGCTTGCAAAATACTTCGGCCGAGACGAGCTTCCAAAGGCCATCTGTCTCGCCGGCGACAGCGGAACCGGGAAGACATTTCTGACCATGGTCACATTGAGACAGATGCTCCTGGAAGGATACCGCGCCGGGGTACTAGTTACACCGGTAATCCTGAAGGGATCGGATGTCTACTCAGAATTCTATGGAAAAAGTACGCGACAACTAGGCCGATTCCTTGACTACGCAAGCTCAGTCCCGTCAGTCGTGTACATTGACGAGTTCCAAAGCTTCGGTAGAAAAGTGAGAGGAGAAACCGGCGCTGAGATAGAAGATACAAGGCTCCAAGACGAGCTAAATCGCTGGCTCGACAAGATCGTAAGCGGAAAAACCCGAACGCTCGTAGTCGTCGCCACCAATGCCTACGAGAAGATCAGAGAGGACATACGACGACGGCTAACAAAGGTCAGCCTCAACGATGGAGTGACACGCGAAATGCTTCTCGCTGTTGTGGAAGACTCCATAAAACGAGAGGCCTGGCTAGGCTTGAAAGCGGAAGATCTTCTAGATTTGATGGAGCGAGAAGTCACTATGAGACGTAGAGCTTCCCTCACGCCCAGTGACATCCAAGAAATATTCCGCGAAGTCAGAAAATCCAAAGAAGCTCCACTAAGAG
>VBBE01000196.1 GCA_005884605.1 Candidatus Bathyarchaeota archaeon | reverse complement strand
CGAATGCCTGATCCATTAGAAGTAGTCCAACACCGGCTGCCGCTGCTCCTTGGAAGACGTATTGAAGAATTGATGGCAAGTAGTCGTCAAGGAGGGCGTTTAGGATGCTCATGGCAAGGAAGACAAAGATCCCTAGCACGATGAAGAACTCTGGTACCAAACTTGTTCTCATCCACGTCTAGGATGATGTCCCTAGTTCTCAATTGCGTTACTAGATCTCGCTAGGATCGCGTAGACGAGGCGTTGACCCTTGGAGGATTCTTCGATAGTCAGATTAAGTATGCTCTCGTCCTCGATCTCAAGTAGCCTTGCAAGGTCTTTTGGAATTAGCAGGTACTTACTTCCTTTGATCTTTGTAGGTGTTAACTGTATCGCCATTTCTCCACCAACCAGCCAGTTAGGTAGAGCCTAGCTCTTCCCTAGCGATAATCAGGGCGTAACTCCGAGGTGAAGCGGGAAGTCACAGAATTCCCGACCCCAAAACTATGGAAAAAATAGCATGGAACTGTGAAGGCAACTCTTGTTCGATTTCTCAGAAACCTGGAGAAACTACTGAGAGGTGTCAAGTATGGATTGTGGTCTCGGGACTCGGCCGAGAAGAGACTGTGTATATTCTCCGTTGAGTTTTAGTGCCCTTAAATATGACGTACGTCATGCCGCTCTTGTCGAACCGAGAAAAAAAGACGGAACTAGAACGTAAAGAGAAACCTAGGAAGAATACGGAATTGAGCCAGCTAGAAATCAAGGACTTGCACGCATCCATTGAAGGAAAGGAGATACTGAAAGGAGTCGATTTTCAAGTCAAGCAGGGCGAGATACACGCGATCATGGGACCCAACGGCTCCGGAAAGAGCACCCTAGCCTCTACGATAATGGGACACCCCAAATACAAGGTGACAAAAGGCGACATCAGTTTTGACGGACAAACGCTACTGAACCTGGCGCCGGACGCTAGGGCGCGGAAGGGAGTCTTTCTCGCGTTCCAATACCCATACGAGGTCCCAGGAGTATCACTCTCTACATTCCTCCGAACAGCCTACAACTCTGTCCGACAGGGAGGAAAGCGAGGAGACTTGGGCCAAGAAATGGTCTCGGTTCTCGAGTTTAGGAAGCTCTTGAAGGAGAAACTCAAGCTTCTCGACATGGACGACTCATTCGCGACAAGATACCTGAACGAAGGATTCTCCGGGGGAGAGAAAAAACGGTGCGAAATACTCCAACTGGCTGTTTTACAGCCGAAAATAGCCGTTCTGGACGAAACAGACTCCGGATTGGACATAGATTCGGTCAAAATCGTCGCCGAAGGCGTCAACAAGCTAGTAGGCCCCGAAATGGGCGTCATGATCATCACACACTACCAGAGAATCCTCCGCTACATCAAACCCAACCACGTACACATCCTCCTCGACGGCAGAATGGTAAAGTCAGGCGGACCTGACCTCGCGGACGTTCTAGAGGCAAGAGGCTACGATTGGATAAAGAAAGAAGCATTAACTTGAGCTCAGGGTTACGATTGGGTGGTTCGACCAACTCGCAGTGTGCGAAGTCGGCTTCGGGGCATCGACTCCGGGGATTACCGTAGGCGTCGGGTTCCCCTTCACGGCTTCAACTGCTCCGCCTTGCGCCTCGATAATGGGAGGCCGGGAACGTGCGAACCTCACCCGTCCCCGCCGGGCCAGGTTTATCGCCGCTACCCTGTCCCGGTCCATAACTAGCCTGCACTTTTGACACCAGAGTTTGCGGTTCAGTCGTTTGTCCGATTGGAGTCTCTCCCTGCATCTCGGACAAGTCATACTAGAGCCTCTGGTCTTACGTCTAGACAGACGAACCGCAGGTAGGCCTATCCATCGAGCCTTGTACTCTATCTGCCGCTGAGCTTCTCGGAAACTCCACCCGTTCATCATACCCCGATACTTTCGCCCTTGACCGTTACCTTTACGGTAGAGGCAGCGTATGCCTTCGATATTTTCCAAAACTATCGCGGTCCTTTGCTGAACTGCAACAGCGATGATCCTTTTCGTCACATCATGAAGGAGTGTCTTGTCCTGACGACTCTCCTGCCTCCATACTTTGATGCTACCACCTTTCTTAGCCGAACATCATTCCTCTTGAAGGAGCTGACAATCCTAGCTGTGACTTTGGCTATTCTAACAGTTTCCGAGAGGTCGTAGTGATGGGTTTGATCGTCGTTTCCAACCGTCAAATTATAGAGATTACGGTCGACTCCCACCGTCGACGTGCATTCTATCTTGGGAGCGTCGCGGGGGATGCAGGGGCTCAGTCTGGTTCGCGTGAGAGTGAAAGAGCGAACGGTGACCCCTGGTTGGGAAACAGCCTCTTGAGTATGCTTGGTCAAAGGTATTTGTGAGCGTCTCCCTCTTGATGTGGGAATCTCTAGCTCCCCATTCTTGATTTTGAAACCGTAGCAGGACGTAAGTTGCGGTCTGATCGCGTAGGGCTCTCTGGTCGGGAAGCCTCTCTTTAGAGACTTCTTCCTGGCCGCTAGTATGCCCGCCGCTCGAGATATGCTGCAGAGCTTGTAATAACTGGGAGAACTGTAATGAGCTAGCTGGCTGTAAGAGAGGAGTGAGAGCCTTCTCGGCGCAAACGCGTCGTTAGATAGACCCACCCTTATAGAATCGTTGACCATTCTCCTGAACATATCCAACAACCCTAGAACGTCTCGTGTTGGGGCATAGTTTTGCCAAACCGACTTTACAGCTTGCACACGAGAAGAGATGTCCCTGATAATTTGACCCGAAGAGGTAACCGACCATAATCAAGCCTCTCCGGGAACGTTAATGGAGCACAGGCGGCCCTGTTGAGTACTGTAAATCGAAAGACGTTGAGACCCTACAGTCATTGCGTGCCGATTCCTTCTTAAGTAGCGAACCAAACTTCAGTGTTGCCGCATGGCCCTAAATGGCCAAGAACTCGTGTGAAGTAACGCCTAGGTTAAAAAGGGAGCCCTGAGATAGGACGTCATCGAACACAAGAACGGGGTCAACATCGTAGCCGACCCGAAGAGCGCAGACCTTCTCGGAGACGCCGAGATCGACTATGTCGAGACAGAGATGGGCGGCGGCTTCAAATTCAACTTCCCAGAAAGCTACCTCACCTGCGGCTGCGGCCACAGCTTCGTACCGAAAGGCAAGGAACAAGCTACCGGGGCCCGCAGTCCCGAAGAACACCACGCCCACTACTAGGCCTCCCCTAACTTTTCCCGGACAGCTTGCCCTGAGCACTGTCAGGGGATACGCCACGCAAAAACAAGCGACAGCATACATTCACGAGAAAAAACCGTACGATGTCGAAAAGGTCAGACATGATTTTCCAATCCTCAAACGCGTTATCAATGGAAAACCGCTGGCATATCTGGACAGCGCGGCCACGACCCAGAAACCTCGAGACGTAATCGATGAGCTAACCCGTTTCTACAACGAGTACAATGCGAACGTTCACCGTGGAGTCTACAAGATCAGCGAAGAGGCGACTGCTGCCTATGAAGAGGCACGAGCTAAGATTGCTCGCCTGATAAACGCGAACAGTCCGAGCGAGATCGTCTTTGTACGCGGGACGACAGAGGCAATCAACCTAGTCGCCCAGTCCTGGGGCCGGACAAATGTTGGTCTTGGAGATGGAATTATTCTTACCGAGATGGAGCACCACAGCAACATTGTCCCCTGGCAACTACTCGCCAAGGAGAAGGGTGCGCATCTGAAGTACGTGGGGTTAACCGATGATGGCCATCTGGTCCACGAGGATTTTCGCCAACACTTGGAATCGGGGGGGATCAAACTCGCCACTATGACTCACGTGTCGAACGTTCTGGGAACGATCAATCCTGTTCGTGAGTATATCAGAGAAGCGCACAAGCA
>VBBE01000095.1 GCA_005884605.1 Candidatus Bathyarchaeota archaeon | reverse complement strand
CGTAGCCATATGCCTCAGGGATGTTCATTTCTTGAAGGGTTGAATGGCGACAATATCCATCGACAAGCAGCTGCTGTTCACGCAGGAGGACTATCGGCCAGATAACCGTTCCACCAGTCTCCAACGCCTTACGAAGCTCTGATCGACGTTCTCTCAATCGCTCCATGAACTTTCGACCAGTCTTGAGGTCGGCGGAGTTCACGATCAAAGGATTCATCCGGACCTCGTCAACACCGACAATTTCCAACCTCCATTTCCGCTTCGGCAGCGAGTTGAGCAAAGCGTCCTGTCGGGGATCTTCGCCCATGCTCTCGAAATCTGCGTCCAGCTCTTTCCGTACCTCGGTGTTGATGAAATCGTGGATGTCATCTGAATCCTCAAGCATTCGATATTCGATACCGTGAAGCCGACGTATCGATGTTCTGTTATCCCAGGCAGAGCGTCTTATTGTGTTCCCGACTCGCGAACGATCGCTCATCGCGTGTCGCCTTTCAGGTTATCCGCATCTGACTCTTAAGATTCGCTCTTCACAAATCCGCGTGATCGCCTGACTTAGAAACAGTTTCGGTCGTCTCAACAAGAAATTCACCATTAACCTATTACGGTAGCGGGTAGTCGAGGCTCGCCGTGCAAGTTCTGGAGAACCGGCCCAACCACGTTTATGCGAAGAGAATCGAGGAAGAATACAACCGGCAGTACGCGATAGCCTCGGAGGCCCGGTCGAAAGGACTCGACCCTTCATGGAAAGTCGAATCACAAACGACCTACGATCTTGCTGAGCGCGTCGAGAAATCCGTCGGACCAATCGGGGTCGCGGCCAGAATCCGAGAACTGAGTAAACTAATCTCGCGCGAAGAGACGGCGCTGAAAATTAGCGAGGACATTGTTCTGGGCCATTTCGGGAGCCTTGAGCCCGAGGATGCTGCGGAGCAAGCGATTCGTACGGCGCTAGCAGTGTTGGATGAGGCGGTAACCGTGGCACCGATACAGGGAATCCACGATGTCAAGATCCGAACAAACGTAGATGGATCAAAGCACCTAGCCGTATACTTCGCTGGCCCGATGCGATCGGCCGGCGGGACAGAAATGGGTTTGACGATGATCGTTGCCGATTACGTCCGTCGCCAACTGAACATTCCCCCGTATCACGCGTCGGAACAGGAAGCAATGAGATTCGTTGAAGAACTACGCCTCTACGAACGATCCATCGCCCGTTTCCAATACCGGAACCCGGACAGCGTACTCAAAGACGCGATCATGCGCTTAACCGTTGAACCGAACGGCGTGGAAACAGACCCCGTCGAGGTAGCGGTCAACCGGAATCTGATGCGCATCGAGACAAACCGGGTCCGAGGCGGAGCACTACGAGTAGTAAATGATGGGTTGCTCGGACGATCGACCAAAGTTCTGAAGATCGTCGAGAAGCTTGGACTGGAAGGATGGGGATGGCTAGCTATGATGAAGACATCGTCGTCAGAAGGAGAAGAGGCGAAAGAGTTCATGTTCATGGAGGACGTTGTCGGCGGACGACCAATATTCGCCTTCCCCGGAGCAGCCGGAGGTTTCAGAATACGATACGGCCGCTCACGAAACACTGGCATGGCATCGGTCGGTGTTCACCCGGCTACCATGGAAATTCTGGGTGGATTTCTTGCGGTAGGCGTCCAGATGAGACTAGAAAGGCCGGGAAAGGCAGGCATCGTCAACGCAGTCGATAGCATCGAGCCCCCGGTCGTAAAGCTCATCGACGGGTCAGTGATGAGGATAGACTCACCTCAAGAAGCCAAAGCACTGCGGGACAAGATTCAGAAGATATTATTCCTAGGCGACTTGATGGTAGGATATGGGGAGTTTCTCGAGAATAATCGGGCGCTAGTTCCGTCGGGGTTTGTCGAGTCGTGGTGGGCGCAGTTGCTAGAGGAGAAACTCCACGAACCGGAAAACAGAAACAAAGCACAGCAATTGCTGAATATCTCAGCAGAACGAATGCAGGAATTCGCGTACAACCCGTTCTCTGTCAAACCGCGAGCCGGTGAGGCAATTGGATTATCCCAGAGCCTCGGAATTCCTCTGCATCCAGCTTACACGCACTTCTGGAGCCTTGTGACGGTCCAAGACGTGTACTATCTTCGTGAGAAACTCATCCACTACCTTGACGATTCTTGCGTTCTGCCCTACGATGAGAAGTTGAAGGACATTCTGGAACAGGCTCGAATGCCGCACAAGATGGTGGCTGGTGCTATCCAGCTCCGAGATGACGACGCGTTGGTTCTTCGGATGATTTTGAACCTCGAAGTCCCAGCCACTCAGGTCAAGGGAGAAAGCTCGCTGGAAGCATTGAGCTTGCTGGCAGGATTTCCGATAAAGAACAAGGCGCCAATCTTCGTCGGAGCACGCATGGGTCGCCCAGAAAAGGCCAAGGAGAGGATCATGACCCCACGGGTCCACGGGCTATTTCCAACCGGCCAAGCCGGAGGCCCTCGCCGTGACTTGATAGAGGCATCGAGGAAATCCGTGGTAACATTGGACCTGGTGGATCGATCATGTCAACAATGCGGTCGCTGGGAATCGAAACTCAAGTGTCCAGTCTGCGGACGAGAGACGAAGATGAGTACGAACTGTCCCAAGTGCGGCCAAACATCGCACGATTCGTCATCCACTTGCAGTGGTTCCCTCGTCGCCTATCGGAGCGTCAACGTAAACTTGGTCGAAATGCTGGAAGAGGCAGTTGGGAGGCTCAAGCTGGGAAAAATGGAAGGGTCCGTGAAAGGAGTGAAAGGTTTGATCAACAAGACCCGAATGCCTGAGCCTGTGGAGAAGGCATTGTTGCGTGCAAAGTCAGATGTCTCTGTGTTCAAAGATGGAACCCTCCGGTTTGACGCGTCGAACGCCGTCTTGACCCAGTTCAGACCAGGGGAAATCGGGCTGAGCCTGGAGAAAGCCCGCGAGATAGGGTATACGAAAGACATGGATGGTCGCGAGCTTTCTGACCCGAGACAGTTGTGCGCTTTGGAGATACAGGACCTTGTCGTCTCGGAAGCTTGCGGCGAGTATCTGTTGAAAGTAACCAAGTTCCTCGACGACCTGCTCGCCTCGTACTATGGAATGGACAAGCTCTACAAGGCATCGAAAAAAGAAGACCTAATCGGGCATCTGGTCGTCGGGTTATCGCCCCATACATCCGTCGGCGCAGTGGCAAGAATCGTCGGATTCACCAAAGCGAGCGTTTGTTATGCCCACCCGTTATACCACGCAGCAAAACGGCGAGACTGCGATGGAGATGAGGACTCGGTATCGCTATTGCTCGATGTATTGTTGAACTTCTCTAGAGAATACCTTCCAGATAGGATTGGGGGTTTGATGGACGCCCCGCTGTTGCTCGCTCCACTACTAAACGCGACGGAAGTGGCACGGCAAGCATTCAACATCGAAACAGTCACTGCATTCCCTCTCTCTTTCTACGACAAAACGCTAGTGGGAGCGAACCCCAAGGAGATCGAGGATCTTGTCCCGACTCTCAACAATGCACGAGAATCGTCGTCGGACAACTGGAACATCGGATTTACACACCCAACAGAAGATCTAGACCGGGCTCGACTGATCAGCGCGTACAAGGAATTACCGACAATGCTTGACAAAGTCAAGGAGCAACTAGATCTTGCAGACAAGATTGTCGCAGTAAAAGGAGAAGAGGTTGCAAGGAAAGTCCTGGGGACCCACATCCTGCGAGATTTGGTTGGTAACCTGCGAACGTTCACGTCACAGAGATCGAGATGCTCAAAGTGCAACTGGAAACCACGCCGAGCACCATTGAAAGGAATCTGCGTCAAATGCGGAGGCAAGTTGGGACCTACCGTATTCAAAGCAGGCGTCGAGAAATACCTCCAAGTGGCCTTTGACATGGTCAAACGGTACAATGTCGGCGAATACTACCGACAGAGACTTGACCTGATCAAAGTTGAACTGGACGAGACGTTCAGGCCAATTGAGACGGACAGGACGCAGACAAAGCTCTTGGTCGGAGATTTCGCGTAGAAAGGGCGACAAGCGTGACACCGCCCTACCATCCACGAGCCTACGTTTCCGGAATGAGAAACGTCAACCGAGGACTAGCGTCCAGATCCAAAATTATCGAAGCCATGGAGAAGGGAAAAACACGAGTCATCGAAATTAGCGAAAAAGCTGGTCTCAGTGAGAGCTGCGCGAGCCATCACCTGAAACTTCTTCTCAAGCAAAGAGTCGTCTCTTCCGCGGCTGTTGGACGGGGAAACAGGTGGACCCTGACAAAGTACGGACAGGAAAAACTAGGCTGAACACAGGGCTAGTGAATAGGCCTGCAAAAAAGGGGATAGTCGGCGAAGTGGGGTCGCGAGGGTTAATCGTCGCCTTGGTCGTTCTTGTTCTCGCTCTCGTGCTCGTGTACTAGCTGGCCCCTGATCTCACCACCCGGGTTCGCTGTGGTGTGGACGTTGACGTAGGTGTTGCCCGCGAGGAGAGCTTTGACGAAGTCGTTCCAGCTGGTAATCGATGGGCTGGCTTGGGTGTTGAGGTCTGCGGCTGTCCGGGTTCCTTCAGCGAGGGTCTGGCAACCGTGTGGCGATGAGAAGAGGACGCCATGGATGAAGGGAGTGATGACCGGCCCATTCGTCCCTGCCGCGCCAACATGGATGTGCGAGGCGGTAACGTTGATGATGTTGCATACTATCACTCGGAACGATATTGCGGTGCCATTGTCAATGAGCCTGACCATCGCTAGTCCAAACGCGTCAGTGGTTACCGGCCCTACTTGCTGGCTCCCGGTAAGGTCGATGTGGAATGTAACCTGCTGGACTTCATTGTGTTCGTCTGACGTTTCAAGCCCTTGATGCTCGGCAAGCGCGGGAGCTACTTGGACCGTGACTACGAAGATCGCTAGAGAGACGAGAAGAGCAATCGACAACATTTTTTTCAAACTAAAACCTCCGTGGCTCTCGTATCTTTCTGCATCAGGATTTATGACTTTCCAGAAATCAGCGTCGGCGACAGCCGTGGATAGAGAGGGATGTTCATAGAAACCTCGGAATAAGCCGATCTCCTTTCAGCCGGTGGACATACCTTACTTAGGCCGGCGCTGGGGAAGCCGTTCCCTTCTGAATCTTCACGGTGACAGAGACGGCGCGATCGTCTGCATTCTCCACGACGAAGAACCATTTTCCCTTCGAGGGTGCCGTAAATTCCAGTTTCGCATTTTCGACGCCTTCCTCGCCTGTCTCGCTCCAGAATTCTTCGCCCTGATCTAGGTTGTCCAGATTGTCTTCATCAAGGAGATAGACGTTGACGAGGCCTGACGCCGTGGCCTCGCCTGTGAAATCCTTTCCTGCGTCCAGTTCAACCTCGTACTCTGTATAGTCGCTCTTGGTAATTGTCGGGTTGAAATCAGGTCCCAACTTTACAGCCGGGGGTCTTGGGGCGGGTTCAACATTTGGTACCCCAGGTTGGGGAGCGCTGATCGTAGAAGCGATTAGTTTAGGGCCAGCTTTCGGTCCGAGTGTTCTGACTGGCTCCGGTTTCGGTGATGGTCTTTGATCGATTTTTGTCGATGATTGATAGTTTCGAGTCGTGTGTTTCTCAGGGGGCCGATGTTGAGAAGTCTTGGTCTCGATTTGTGAGTGACGGGTTGTCGTGGGAATCTTCGAAGCTGGGTCTGAAGCCATAGATCCTCTAGGCGGGCTGATGTTGGCCAGCAATGGAAATACGAGAGAGAGAAGTATCAGCACGCCGGCGATGGGCCATGATAGTGCCTGGAGAAAGGCGGCTATGGTCACGATTATCGCGGCTAAGTTGCCGAGAAGTAGCGGAGGCCTTGACGACATTTCATCAACTACTGGTATTGTGGAGAAATCGATTCTGCTTGCACAAAACGGAATTGTAACCGTGAGAGCTCAAGAAGAGAGTTACCCTGCTGTTCTTCGGACAACCTCATTTAGGGGCAGACGTACCATACCCAAGCAAGCATACGAAGGCCCACATCTCACTGTTTTACGAACACCAATCCTAATCTGGTGTAACTTTTTTCCCAAACACTTTTTCCATCGTGACCCCCTGGGTGGCCGATTTTCCCGCGCCCCACCCTTCACCGGCCATCACATATCTCCCTTAACCTCCAAGCCTGAACTGTAATATCATTTCCAGGAAAAATAGTATGATCAAGTGTTCATTTGTACACATGCGATTTTTACGTTACGACGACCAAATAATCGGCTTGGAAGCCCAGAGTGTTGAGCCAAGAGATCGATAAGGGAGAGAAAAGGTCACACACACCCACTGAGACCATTGCCCAGGCGTGCAGATTCTGCGGAAAACCGACCACCAACCTCTACGCGAACATTCCCATATGTCCCGAGTGCGTCAGAACCAAACGGCTGAACTAGTTTTCTGAACCTAGACGCGGTCTTTCGCCTGTTTCAACGTCCAGTATCGTGCTAGAAATGATAGAGCGATGGCAGGAAACAGCACTAGGCTGACAAGAATCAACAAGGACCCCACTGTAACACCGCTCCAAGCGCCGGTGGGCTGATTGCCTAGACTACCTGATTGACCAGCCTGAAATGGTGAAGTTACTCTTGAACTGGACCCGGGTGTCGTTGAAGTCTGAGACGAAGGCACGAGAATTCCAGGAAGACTGACAAGACCGAGACCGATAAGCACGCCCAGTGTCAGATTGAGTCCAGCTCTGGTTCTTCTCCCGAGTCTCAATATCGAGCCCTTTCCTCCGGCATTTTCATGATACTTATGGGCCTAGGTTCCGCATAATCCCACAGCTTAGAACAGGCCGATCCGTTATCAGAACGGCCTCAACCTCCACGCCCGCCAAGTCTCACTCCACGAGACCGCAACCGCCGATATGCCAAAGACAAATGCCATGATATTATGTGTGGAGAAATCTGGCCGGTATATGATCGGGTAGAGTGCGAGCATTACTGTGAACATGGTTGAATAGAACAAGTATCGTGGAAGCATAAATCCCAACACTCCGACAAAGTTCTGCAAGACCCCGACCTTCACCTGCTCGATCAGATGATATTCCCCAGTAGAGTCCTTCTCCAACAAGCCCAGACCCCTCAGCTTCTCCAGATGATGCAAGGCAACACTAGGGCTACTTAGCCCCAAGGCTCTCTGAATTGGTCTAACGCCGACAGCCTGTTTCTTTGACCCGAGAATATGCCAGTAAACACGCAAAGTCACACCTTTCAACTCGGACTCGATAACCCTCTCCCGTTCCTCTGCCAAAGTGTACCAGGTCTCCAGTTCGTGAGGGAAATCCTTGGTTCAATACAAGCTTACCCATCAACAAT
This sequence comes from Candidatus Bathyarchaeota archaeon, assembly GCA_005884605.1. Next base: position 2,113 of record VBBE01000095.1, on the reverse strand, counting down.
CAGCCGTTCGGATTTCCGAACACCATGTTCTAAACACTGGGATTAAGCCAACGCGCCACCCTACCATATGACGAACAAGTATGATACTCCGCAGAGCAACAGTAGCATACCTACTCATCCTCAGCAGCCTCACCCTCATCCCAGTCTCCGTCTACCTCACAACCCCGACAGCCCATGCAATGATCCCGTTCACCTCGTACCAAGACATTCAAGCATTCATTCACACGAGCGGCTGCGACAGTCCGGCGCCTAGCTTCTACAATCGAGGAGGTCTCACTCCCGGTCCAACAACAGCGGGCTTCACCGCCCAGTCGAACGCTGCTTCAAGCCAGAGTCCCACCCATTCTGAAACGAATCAGCAGGTGTCTGGCGTTGATGAACTCGACAATGTCAAGAACGATGGCCAGTACGTCTACACAATGACAAACAACACCGTCGCCATAGTCCAAGCCTATCCGACAACAGATGCCAGACTTTTCTCCAGAGTCAATGTTAGCGGGACTTTGCAAGGAATATTTGTGGTTGGCAACAGGCTTGTCATCGTAAGCGAGATTCCAGGAAACTCATATCCGTACAATAGCGGAGGCACACCGCTTCCTGCACTAGGCACAGGTGCTTCTCAACCCGGCAACATTGCAAAGACATACCCTATTCAATTCTCAGGGACCACTTCCCTCTTTGTATTTGACATCAGCAACCATGCCAACCCGGTGATCGCGACAAGGGTTGACGTAAACGGGACGTTGGCCGGTGCCCGACTAATTGGAAACGACGTCTATCTCATAGCGACACAGCCAGTCTTCTGCTACGGTGAGATCTTGCTCCCAGAGCAAATCGTCAATGGTCAAGTAGCAAAAGCCACGCCCACACAAGTCTATCACTCGGACGTTGTCGACCAAGGCTACAGCTTCACCACTATCGTCGGGTTCGATACGACACAAAACAACCCCAGTCCTGTCGCAAAGATCTATTTGATCGGAGCTACTAGCACGATCTACGTTTCTCTTCACGACATCTATCTCACACAGCCAGTATGGAGCCAGAGCCAGCAGACGATAGTGCACCGTATCAGCATAGACGGTCTCGCAATCACCTACCAGGCTACTGGAGCGGTACCCGGACATGTTCTCAACCAGTTCTCGATGGACGAGTACAACGGATACCTCCGGATTGCAACAGCCAACTGCTGCAGCCAGAGCGGCGGTCCCATGCCATTCGCCTACGCAACAGTCAGCCAGCAAGAGACAAACGTCTATGTTCTCGACAAGGGCCTCCACAGCACCGGAAAACTAGAGGGATTGTCGCCTGGCGAACAGATCTATTCTGCCCGGTTCATGGGCGACAAAGCCTACCTTGTCACATACAGGCGAACGGACCCGCTCTTTGTCATCGGCCTCCAAGACCCCTCTCGGCCTACGGTGCTCGGCCAGCTCAATGTGACGGGCGTTTCAGATTACCTACAACCGTACGATGAGACACATCTTATCGGCATCGGCCAGTCAGGCACCGATGTCGCGTGGGAGAATGCGGTCCGGTTCACAGGTCTCAAGATCAGCCTCTTCAACGTCACAGACCCAAACCAGCCTTCTGAGACAAGCAGATACCTAATCGGCGGTCACGGGAGCAGCTCACCCGCAATCAACGACCACAAAGCAGTCGTCTTCGATAGAACACTCAACCTTCTCGTCATCCCAGTCGAGATAACCGCGCAGCTACAGAATACAGCTTATTGGTACGGGTACCAGCCGATCTGGCAAGGAGCCTACGTCTTCAACATCACACCTGACAACGGCATCGTCTTCAAGGGCGGAATAACACAACTGCAAAACGGCCAACTACCAACGTGGCAAGACAACAACCTCTTCATCACCAGAACACTCTACATTGGAAACGTGCTATACACCATCTCGAACAACATGGTCCAAATGAACAACCTCTCAGACCTGTCAGAACTAGGCTCAGTCAGCCTCGCATAACACCACAAACGGACCCCCGGAAGTCCCCTCGTTTTTTCTTCTCTTTCGTCTTATCGAGACTGGACTCTCAAGCCCTCTGTCTGCACGACGCGTGCGGGAAAAATTGAGAACGAGTTGAGCTGTTAGATATTCCAGCT
>VBBE01000195.1 GCA_005884605.1 Candidatus Bathyarchaeota archaeon | reverse complement strand
CAGTCCGGCGACTTCAGTGTCTTCAAACTGAAAGCTTACGAGAATGCGAGACGAAGGCAGACTACATTTGTCCAACAACAATCAGATAGGACCGCCCGACTAACCACAACAGAGAACCGTTTCAACTACTGGCTGGGAAAACGGATTATTCGAAGAGCCGGAAAGAACAAGACTTTCATGCGGACGGCGCTGAAAGCATCGGCCGGGCTCAGCGACCACTTTAGCATACGCGAACAGCTCCGGTTCATGATATGAGAACATAGACGGAAGGGCTATCCGCTTCCACTGTAAGTCTGCGATGAACTTCAGCAATCCTTTTTTCTCGGCTCTTCGAGTTTTCTACGCCAAGATGCAGACTCGAACCCTACACTCTGCTGTCTACACTGATCTCGGATTTCCCTTACCCACTCTTTCAGTATCGGTCTTATGGCGACTTAGGCTTTGGTACGAACGTAATCTGAAAATTACGTGGGATGCCGATCATCCGGCTAGAGCCCAAGCTAAGGCGACGCTTGTTGTTCCGCTCGATTGAATGATGCTCTCTTTCAGGCGTCGCTAACAGCGAGCCTGATTGCAGTTCCACTAAATGTATAAGACTCAAACCCGATTGTAGTAACTATTCTTGGGTAGACCGGGCCGGCGAAGCGGGTACGAGAGAATCAAGACAGGCCCAAGTCCAGAAGACAACGCGCTTTTACAATTGACAAGAGAACTTTCGGTGCAATTCCAGATTCCGTACTGGTACAGACAGATTGTCTGGGGAAGACTCGACCGCTATCAGAGCACAGGCGGGATAATATCGAAACCAACAATCTTCTCTAAAGAACCTGTTACTGTTCCAGGGTCGCTCCCGGTGGCCGAACTTATGCTACCGGAATACCTGAAAGGAAAACTGTCACTAGACGAATGGAAGATTCTCATCGCATTGCACATGGTAAGATTCAAGGCCTACAATAAGGGAAGAATCAGTAGGCTGCTCGGAAAAATCGCTCTGGCCCCCCGCGGACTATTCTTCCTCCTACTATTCGAAATCCCCGCTGCCGCCTCCGGAGGATTGTCGGGTCCCGTTCTCTATTTCCCGAGTCCCATATTTCTTCTCGCCGCCCTCTGGATCCGGAGATCACTAAGAAAATCTCTGAAAAGACAGGAGTTTGAACTGGACAGAAACGTGGCCAAACAGCTCGGAACTCAGCAAGTACTACGCGTCCTCGAAAAAATAAAGAATCTCGATCAGAAACGAATACCAACATACCCTCGGTCTCCCTTTCTAGCAGGCTGGATAGCGTACTGGAACCCGAGCATCAAGGAAAGAATTAGAGAGCTGAGCAACCCGCGCCTTGAAGACCTTCCGCGACCGTCTATAATTCCGAAAACGGGCCTCCGCGGGCGTGTGATTATCGTTCTTGTCGGCTTCGCTATTTTCTGGGGCTCAGGACTTGTTGCGGGAAACCTCTACGCCAGAGGTCAAACCATGGTTGTCTGCATGGACACTACCTGTTCAGCCCTTGTTGTAATCGCAGCTGTCGGATTCTGGATGGCTATTCTCGGCGGCATAAGCATCGTAGTATGGATACTCCGACGATTTCTCTAAAATAGACAAAAGAGATAGAATCTGATTGAACAGCGTCCCATCCATGTCCGCCAAAACAACAAGAGCGGGCCACAGAAGCAGGGCTGAGATTTGGATTCCTCATCACACTCCCTTAGTCGCATCTAAAACAGGCAGTTCTCATGAGAATCCAGTTCGGGACAGAGAATCCCTTCCAGCTACCCCTGTCGAAAAGGGAGATATTAACCCAGAGTCTTAGTTCTGCCCTCGCATCAACCAGAAACCTCCTAATCGGCGAACATCCGGCCCAGTTGAGCATGACATCGGCCCCCACGGGCTAGATGATCAATTAACGTCGGTACTCGGTCTGGGACGTGGATTCAATCTTAATATCTAGGGAAAAAACAAGTAGCATGGATCCCGACTGAAGAGTGTTCAGCTTCCCGCTCTGGAGCTATGCTTAGTAGCATGTGGCGCGTGATATTGCGCTAAGGTGAGGCTTCCCGGCATGGCCTCGGCGTCTTCCCCCAATCCGATTGTAGGGCTACTTCTTCCCTTAATCCTGCTAATCGCCCTGATATGGTCCATACGGCGCTCTGCCAAGAAGCGTCCAGTCTTCTATCCCTGTCCAATATGCGACGAAAATATTCGGTTCAGCCTTGGATTTCAAGCGGGCATGCGAGGCCACTTCAAAACCGTTCATACTGATTACTGGGGTGGCTGCGAAGGTGGATTGTGACCAACACCGTGGTCGCTCTTACAGGAATGCTCTCCATCTTTCCTCTGCTGATATACAACATTATTCCCTCGCGAACCGCCACAGCGTACACTGGTATCGGAATAGCAATCTGGGCGGCCGTGACTTTCACTGCGCTCGGGGCCGGAGCCTTCATCAGCATAGGGGTCGTCACAAATTCAGGGAAGAATGGTCTCAGATCCGCTATACCAGCGAACGTACGGCAACCTTCGCGGGATAGAGGTTGCAGTCATTCCGGTTTAAGGCCGGGTACGGTCCGCAATGGGCTTCATTATCGACCCGATAACCTCGGCTGTCTTACACATAATGATGGTTTTCATTGCGAGAAAGGCTCGCATGTCCAGGCTCGACAGGTATGAGGAGGGGAGATTGTGGTTGTACAATGAATTCAACCAGCTTGTAGCGATGGAGCTGAAAGACCCTGAACCAAGAATGGTTGATGAAAAGCGGCTTAGGACCGCGCTTAAGAAAGGCCGGGTAGAACTTAGGACTGAGAACTCAGCAGACCTCGGCTTGATAATCTCCGTCCTGGGCCACGCTCAAACAACTCCTACGGTTGATCCAAGTCTCAGGACGTGATGCTCCCGTCAAACCTATCTTCGCGTCAACCGGAAGACGTTATCTCAAGGAATAGCTTTGGATCGGCTAGATCTCGTCCAGCATGTCTATAAGATTGCCAGCCGAATAATAATTGTTGATTCTTGGAGCGGCTGCGCCGGTTTAGCTGGTTCGAAAGGATCAGGACCGGTCCTAG
>VBBE01000094.1 GCA_005884605.1 Candidatus Bathyarchaeota archaeon | reverse complement strand
CAAACTCCTTGACGTTCCGATGATGCTAAGAAGCGTAAAGCCACCTATGTTTATCGCCACTACCTCTCCCGCGAGAATCCCCAAGATCGAAAGGTCCAAGGGGATCGAGAATACAAAGCTCAGGTAGCCACCTACCACCAGTGATATCAGTGCAGTCTCAATAACGGTGGCGATGAACCAGCTCGCGTTCCGGTTCCAAATCCTCCAACTTCGTTGGCCGATCTTCCATGCTAAGAATCCAGCGAGAAGATTGACAAGACTTCCGCCCACAATGTCCAGTCCGATCGAGGCTGATGGGAATCCGGTTATCGAATCCGCAGCGGAGTTGCCCACAACGGTTCCAATTCCCAGTCCGAGGATTGCTGGCCATCCGAAAAGGATGGCGAGAGGCATTAGAGCGTCTGCGATCCTCACTTGTATTGGAAGATTGCTTATTGGGGCTAATCCGACGACGAGTGCTGCGTAGAGCGCTGCAAATAGGGCTGCTAGTGCGAGGTTTCTCGAACGGGAAACTGCGATTCTATCTTTGGTTTCTCTTCTCATTTGCCTCCCTACTCCGGGGTTTGTATGGCGCAACGGGTGGAAGGCCCCACTCACGCGCCTGTTGATTTCAACAAATAAGGCGGCGTTGTTTTAAGACTTGCTAGGATTCCTGATGATCCGTTTGTTAGAACAATTCCTAAGACGAGCTAGCTAGTTCTGGGCTGAAGGCTTGAGTGAGCGTCATCAGTCTATCGTAGGCTATCCGGTGCCGGAGAGTAATCTTCTCTGGTTTCCCTTCCTTCGGCGTAATTACGATATGGCCTGTTCCCAGTAGGCCTGGTTTCTTGAGCTCTATTCGGCTTATCTGGTCCTTTTCTATCTCGAACTCTTTCATCCGTTCGAGATCTGTTATTGTCTTGGCGCTCTCTTCTGAAGAGAGTTTTGGCATCAGCTCGCCATGGATAAAGCCAGCGAACGTGCCACCACCCAAGGCTCCACCACCATTCGCGCCGAGGTCTATGCCAATTAGTCTGCTCGTTGTGAAGTAAATTCCATATCCGATGTGGGTCAGGCCTCTCTCGAGGAAACCGCCCGCGAACCCGCCGAGAAACACTTCACTATCCTCCATATCTTAGGCCTTAGAACTGCGTTGTCGATTCTCGCTGATAAGAAAATTGTTCCCGGACCAGAGCATTTTTGTCCGATTAGGTTATGGATGTGCGGGTTCGGAATCTTCTGGTTGTTAGGATGTGTAGGCAATCGGGTCGCTCGCTGGATGCGCGAAATAAAGGAGGGAGTTTCCGAACGGGTCTCTTTACGATTAGGCCTGTATTGTTGCTTCCACGGAGACGGCCCGTGCTAGGGCCTGTTCTGGAGTAAGTTCCATGTTATGGGTGTCTTTTGCGTGAAGTTGGACATGTTTCACTAGCTCATCGTCGGATGGGGTCCGGAGCATGAACCCGCAGTCGCAAGTTACTTGTTTCGCCATATTTGCTCGCCCTGCCTCGTTCGCAGTCGTCCCTAATAAAATAGCCATTATCGATCTAGATGGTAATTGTAGCTTTGCGTCAGCGACGTGGTCTGATAGAGGGCCAGTTGTCGGCCACTATTCCTCGGGGGGTCTCCTTAACCCAGTCAGGAATAATCACGGCTCGGAGAAGCTCTTGCACGGAAATTCCTCGATCTATTGCAGCGCCGGTCAAGACGCGATAGTTCTCGTCGCGAAGCGACATCATGAACTTTGTCAAAATAATACCCCTCACTACCGTCGCCGCTCCTAATAGAGTCATGTTCCAGAACGTCCCGATGTTTACTCTGCAGACCCCGATGTGATCAAAGAGAGAATGGGGTCACTTACGAATAGGCTAATAGTCGCAATCTGATTATGCATTTTCGAATTCAGTCATGAGGCTCAGCAAACTGTCTTACCTGACCCTCTGGGCGGTTCATTTCGACGAGGTAAAGAAGCTCTACAAGGATACTCTCGGTCTCCCGGTTGCTCAGGAGAATGAGAACTTCGTCATGTTCGACACCAAAGGAGCGAGGCTTGCGTTGCACCGGCTCACCAAAGCCCCTCCTCTCTCCCGCTCAACCGTCGAAGTGCATCTGGAGGTCAACGACGTCGACGAAGTCTATTCCTCTCTCAGGTCTAAGGGCGTGAGGTTCGATGAGCCTCCCGCGAACCGGCCCTGGGGCACCCGGTCAGCAGGCTTCAAAGATGCTGAAGGTTACGTCGTGGAGATCGTGGGTCCCTTGAAACCAGGCGAGCCCTCGAGGGGCAACTAGCGCCCTAGGTTTACTCGTACTTATGCTTGGGCTTGGCCTTGCTTTTTTTCTCCGGCGTCAGAGCCGGAGTTTGTGGGAACAAGTACGGGGTCGTTTGAGCTGCAGTTGGCGCCGAGCCTCCGGGTTCCGGCGGGCGAAGTACATGCTTCTCTGGCGGTGTAACCTCTAGGACTCCACTCTGGCTTAGGACTCTGTAGTGGTTCAGGCCTTGATGATGTAGGAACTTGTGGAGTAGTAGTTTTACTTGTTTGGTTTTTGCCCCCTCAATCTGGAGCTGTGTGCCCTTGGCCCTCACTTTTCCCTCGACCTTCGATTTCAAGAACTGGGTCGCTTCGATCGCCCGGTCATGTAATTCTTTCAGCTCGACCGTCAACATTATTTTCGGCATATTAAATCGTACAGTGGGTCTTGGCGGTTTAAGACTAGAGCATATTCTATCGCATATGACCCCCGATATCGCCCATTTTAACCCCTGATTCAGACTCTGAGCCCACGATTTCTAGAACATGATCTTCCACGCTTATCCCTAGGGGAATCTGCGGGGATCGAAAAAGGCAAGACAAGCCGATAACATGCCCGTCTCAAAGAAACAAACGCAAATCTGGTTCAGACAGGAAACGGGTCATGGAAAAAATGACCCAGATCGTGTTGAAGGTCCCGTGACGCAAGAGTGGTCGAAGCGAAACCTGTGATCCACGAAATCGCCCATTATCAGCCCTGATCGCGATTCCAGGACCCCCTCCAAACTCTCACCTGAGAACCGTTCGGGCTTGGCTGAAATCATGGTGAGTTTCGCCTTGCGATCCAAGCCTGGAGCACGTCGTGAATACAGAGACTCGCCGAGAATCAAGGCCAGACCGCGAGTCACTTTTCCAAAAAAAGGGGGTAGTAGCCAAGCATCTCGCGACGCACAAGTGGTTTCTCCGTTCTTTGTTCGTACTATTATTCCGCGAGAAATTCGGGTCAGCATTATAGCAACAGCTTCCATCCCATACCCTGTGATTGATGCTGTAGTGCTGGTATGCTCAAGACCAAGATAGTCGCCTTCCTCGGCCTCGCCCTAACGCTCTCGTCTCTCCTCATGGGTTCCAGGACACTCGGCTTCCAACGAGCAGTCCTCAGTCTACAGCTCGGCGGTTTACTCCTCGTTCTAGGCGGATTCTTTCGGCTATTCGACAACCATGGCATACAAGATGCCCTAGGCGGCCTTTACGATCTTGAGGCCGCGATGAACTAGAAATCTCTCGACTCTAAGCTTCGTCCTTGTAGAACTTCGCCAGGTCCAGCGATTCCCGAGTCTGCTTCTCTAACTCTTCCATTGTCGGGTACACTGCCCTGAAGACCTCCAGAACACCCTTCCCTGATCTCACATGCACCAAATAGGTTGGATACGCGGCGTGTCGAAACATCCTCTTGCTTTCCCAAGAATCCGCCCTATCACTATCCGCATAACGAACATGAACATTCGAGAAGTGGACTCTTTCAGCAAGATCCGAAGTCATCTTTCTAGCAAGCTCCCGGAACAATGGTTTCTGCTCCATACAACCTGAGCAACCGTCTCTCGTGATCGCCGTCACATACACAACTCCCAGCTCCTTTGCAAGAGCCTCAACCGCGCCGTTGTTAGACAAACCCTTCAAGTGTTGAAACTCAACGAGCTCCACACTCGTGTCCTCAGAAAGCTGGCTTGAAACTGTCAATACAGTACCCTAGAAACCTGTTGAATGCGCGATATAAGCACAAATCCTTGACTTTGCGATTCGGCGAAACAAAACGAGTCCTTGCGTATCTAGCTCATATGAATTTGCGAGAGGAAATCAAGGGAAGGGGCTATTTCTGAAGGACCCCGGGTTCGGGTCGAAGCTCTACGATGAGACCATCGCTCCAGTGATACTTCGCCTCCATCAGCTCAGAAACCTCCTTAGCCAGTTCAGGCTCATCGTCCGGATCGATGATCCGGCCAAGTCCAAGGTACTTGTCGCTGTCGACCTCGAAAGAGACTCCCGGGTGGTTCTTAATGTTCCGCACCCAGTGAGCCTGGTCACGGTATTGCGAGAGGAGATAGAATCTTCCCTGATGTCGGACATACCAGATTTCGATTCTGTGAGGTGCCCTGGTCTTCCAGCCTTCAGTAGTGAGATAGAGAAACTGATGTTTGCTGTTTCTCAGGAACGACCCTTCTGAAAACCACTGCTAACGGTCACTGTTCCTGTTTCTCTGGCACATAAGCCATGCCTTGAATCTCTACTTTCATCCTAAAGAGCAGGTCACCAGCTTGGATGGTCGTCCGCGGGCTTGGGATCATGGAAGAAGCTGGAGTAGACTTCGTTCATTCCTGAATACTCCACTAGATCCCTCAGGTATACCGTCGTTTGGAGGACGCAGTCCATATTGGACCCTGCTGCTTCCAAGATCCTCTTGAGGTTCTCCAGAGTAGCATTTGTCTGGACTCTGATGTCTCCGGGGACAACTTTCCCGTTCTTGTCGATAGGCCCCTGTCCCGAGACAAGCAGTAATTCTCCAAACCTGACCACGGGCGAGAAGGGAAGACCTAGCGGCGCGGGCCCCGTTTTCACAGCCTCCTTCTTCATACGAATCGACAGGAAGTTCTCCTTCTTCGTGTTTAAGAGTTGAGAGATAACGCTGGATAATTGATCATTTATGCCAGAAAAGGGCTCGGAAGGTCAGGACCCAATTCCCCTGAACCTAATCGAGGAGGCCAGAGAACGGATCAAGTGCACGGTCCTACGAACTCCTCTCGTCCGCTTGAACGTTGACGACGCACCAGCAGAGATCTTTCTGAAACTGGAGAATTTGCAGCCCACAGGCTCCTTCAAGGTTCGAGGTGCCAGCAATGCGATCGCCCTTGTCGGTCCAGATGCCAAGAAGCGTGGAGTATATACCTGCAGTGCTGGAAACATGGCCCAGGCACTCGCCTGGCGAGCCCGTCAAGAAAAGATTCCATGCACAGTAATCGTCCCGGATAACGCTCCGGAAACAAAGCTCGCGGCGATCAGGCGGTACGGTGCGAAGATTATCCAAGTTTCATTTGACGAGGTCTGGAATGTAGTCGTAACGCATCATTACCCTCCCCTCGAGGGCTCGGTGTTCATCCATCCGTTTGCAGATATGCGAATGATGACAGGAAACGGTACTGCTGGGCTAGAGATCTTGGAGGATCTGCCTAATGTCGACTCGGTGGTCATACCGTTCGGTGGCGGAGGACTATCCGTAGGTATCGCTTCAGCGATCCGTGCAAAAAGTCCGCGGACTCGAGTCTACGCTGTAGAGCCGGAAACCGCGGCGCCCCTCTCCGCCTCTTTCGCAGCTGGTTCAGCCCAAGAGATCCACAGGATTCCCAGTTTCGTTGATGGTATCGGTGGAAAGTGCGTCTTGCCCGAGATGTGGGAGCGAGCGAGGAATCTGCTCCTCCCCGTGGTCGTTTCTCTCTCGGATATCACGATGGCTGTCAGGCTATTGATCGAACGCAACAGGATAGTCGCAGAAGGCGCTGGAGCAGCATCCGTCGCCGCAGCCATGACAGGCAAGGCTGGCCTTGGAAAAATTGTCTGCATCGTGTCTGGTGGCAATATTGACTCTTCAAAGTTAGGGAGGATTCTTGCCGGAGGCATCCCGTAACTGCTAGGTTACGAGCTCTAGCACATAGGACCCTAAGAGCTTACTCGCCAAAATTACGAGAATTCCCAAGACTACCATTTTCACCGCTGACTTCCCAGCTGACTGTTTCAGAGTGATTCCTCGGAAAGCTCCGAGCAAGAATAGCATTATGACTCCGATGATTATGGATGCTGTAACCGCATAAGTCTCGGGGAAGAGTACTAGCGGAAACAGGAGGACCAGCGAGGCAAGGGCGGAGGTAATTGCCGTGACTATTCCAGAGCCCAGAGCTCTCCGGTTGATCTTTCCCAGCAATCGATGGACCTTCGGATGCTCCGTTGTAATAGGAACTGGTTTTTTCTTGCTGCCGTTAGTTTGTCTTGACCGCTGGCGATTTGTCCGCGTTATCGCTTCCAGCAACTGAGTCTTCTTCTCATGAGTCTTAGAGAGATAGGTTGCCGCAAAAACTGATAGCGCGCCCGCGACCGCTCCGCCTACGCCAGTTGCGAAAATCTGGACGGGTATCAGAGCCGCGGAGGCCGCTGCGGATATTATTCCGAGGACGGAGAATAGGCCATCTATAGAGCCAAAGACGAGTTCGGCGCCTCGACTCCCTGTCTCTTCAACCACTAGCTCTGTACTCTGTACTGCCAAGTCGGGTCATGCGCCCTTACGGGCATGCGAGATGACTGTGTTCCCCGGCATGAGCATGCTGTTACTGGACAATGGCGCTCAGAGAGAAGCGCCCTTGGGGCCTTCCAAACATTCCCTGAACGGAGGCTATTTTGTCGAGGTGTGTCGGTTAGGGACGACTAGTGCCTGCAGGAATAGCCGGGGATCCCGGATTCTTCTCCGAGCTCTTCCCGGTCTTTGCGTTCTTTGAGGTGACAGCCGCAGCAAGAAGGATCCTGGCCGTGTCTTCTATAGAGCCAAAACTTGTATCGAGAATTAGGTGGTAGATCGACCAGTCATCGACGCTGAACCCGTAATGTTTCCGATATCTCTCGGCCTGCACTCCTTCCCGGTGCAGAGTCTGCCTCCGCGCCTCCTCAAGACTAATACGATCTCGCGCGGCAATCCTCTCCAGCCTCACCACAAGAGGCGCGGTCAACAAGACTCTCAAGTCCGAAATCTCTTTCAGTACCCACCCAGCCAGTTGCCCATCCATCACCACATTACCCCTTTCTGCCTCTTGCATGGTTCTCTCATCTACCAACCTGTCAATGCTCGGGTCAGCCGCGGCCATTTCCTGAAATCTTTCTAGTGAAACCCTCCTCTCATCGGCCAACTTTCTGAACAGCATTCCAGCGGACACGTGGCGGAGACTCAGCGACTCCGCGAGTTTCACCGCGTATGTGGACTTACCAGATCCGTGCGGCCCGCTAATGGTCACAATCAAACGATGGACCCTAACGCCCGGGCAACTCGTCTAATCTCAGACGCCACACAGTTGCCACACAGCACTCCACCGAATGGACGGGAGGGAACGCGCGAGCTCTTTGCCACGCCGACCGGTCTTCCTGTCACTACTCCATGCAACTCAGCTCCGCATCGAGAACACTGCGCGGTCCGATGCGCCTTCGCTTCAAAGTGGATAGTTCGAACACCAGACGGCAGTGTAAGCACTTTCTTTCGGCGCCCGCTCGTCCTCTGCGACGGTCGCGTCAACTAGATTCTCCTGAAGTTGGAGTCATCGAGAACGAGGACTGGACTCCAAATAATCTTGAGAGTGGAATGCTGAGAGTGAACGAGCAGATCAGATACCAGTAGAACAGGGACAGTACTGAGAACATACCGCTGCCTGTTGTCGTTGTGAACGGTAGAACGAGCGGCGCGTAGGCCACGGGAATCGAGCCAATCGCCGTGACGACGGTGTAGTAGATCAAGAGAAAAGGTACGATCGTAATCGGGTATGTCTTAAACTGCTCGAAGGTCGAGCGAGACTGCATCTTCATCATCGCTGACTGTCGTCTCATTAGCTTTTCCAACTGTTTATCATCACCTTCCTTCTTCGCCTTTCGTACAGCCATCGTCCAAGTCGCATACTCACGTCTCGTGTTTGCGATCATCTTGTAGTTCACAAGGAACCTGTTAGCCGACATTGTAATTAGCGAGAGAACGATGGCGGCACCTAGCACCAGGAGTGTCGCAGAGGGTGGATGACTGTATTGACGGAGGGGCGTAGCCAAAGTGTTTAGAATATCGTCGATGAAACTCATTGTAAGGTCCGCTTCTGGATTAGCGCTAATAGGTCCTCCGCCGCTCGTCTCTGATGCCCATCAGGATTCAATACTATCTGGATGGGAGCACCCGCCAGGACAGCATTCGCGCTCGCCATGTATCTCGACCATTCCAGGTCCGTCCGGGCTTCGTCGACGGTCTTGCTGTCTCTTTCGCGCGTTCGGTCGGCATTCCTTCTCCTAGCAATGTCCTCGGGGTCAGCTTCGATTAGGATAATCAGACCAGGGTCAAGTGCTTCCAAGACTCTTCGAGGCGTTCCTGGCCATATGCCATCTTTGGTCTTGACGAACATGTGAGTATCAACGACTAGTGCCGATTTGCCTCCTGTCTTTCCGATCTCGCGCGCAGCTTGTTCTTGCACCTTGGCTTGGAGTTCGAGGTCTTGGCGGCGCATGTGGTCACGGTGAACTGTTCTTCCCCGTTTTTTGAAGAGCTCGTTCATCACGTTTCCAAAGTTGACGATCTTTAATGGGATGCTCTTTTCGCGTGCGACGGTCTCCAGTTCTTGGAGAACGGTGGTCTTGCCGACCCCGGGTATCCCTGCTACTATGATGGTGCGTGACAATTTTTCCTGGCTCACTGTCCGAGGAATCCCTTGACTCCAGGGTATATTTCGGTAATTCTCTCTTTGACCAGTATCTCGTAGTATTGTTCGATGATGCCTACCGTCAGGAGTATTCCTGTTCCGGTGCCGAAGGCACCGAGGAAGTCGGCGCCTGCCGCGATGGTGCCGATAACGATTCCTCCGATAACGGTGACGGTTGGGATGTAGCGGTCGAGGATCTGTCTTATGGTGGTGCCGGAGCGTCTGAATCCTTCTACTTGCATCCCGGAGTCGATCAGTTGCTTTGCGACTGTCTTGGAGTCCATGCCGCCTACCTCGACCCATGTGACGGCGAAGAAGACGCAGGCTAGTACGAAGATGCCCATGTAGACTGCGGCTCTAATCGGATCCTGAAGGACGACAGTGATGGATCTCGGGGCGAAAGTGTAGTAGGCGAGTCCTTTGCTGGGGACGAGTTGTTGGTTGGTTGAGCTTGTGGGTACGAAGCAGCCTGGGAATAGGCTTAGCCAGAAGTTTAGTCCGGTGCTGGAACAGGTGGGGTTGTATCTTTGGAAGAGTAGTTGTCCGATGAAGAAGATGTTTCCGAAGAGGGCGGCGGCGAAGATGACGGGTATGTTGGATACGTAGAAGAACTTTATGGGGAAGCGTCCTCTGAAGCCTCGGTATCGTGCGTATGAGACTGGGACTTCGACGCGTAGCCCGTTGAGGTAGATTATGAGGACGAATACTCCTAGTGTTGTGAAGAGTCCGATCATGTCTGGAAGCCCGCTTCCTCCTCGGTAGAGTGCGCTCTGCCATGCGGAGAAGCTTCCCGGGCTGGACAGGACTGGTCCGATGGATTGGGCGAAGGCGAAGATCGCGCCGAGGTATTTTCCATCTGACACTGGTGCTATTGGTCCGATTGTGCTCCATACTATGGAGAGGCAGACGCCGGCGGCGATGAACAGGCTTATTCCGCTGCCGAATCCCCATTTCTTCTGCAGCATCTCATCGAGGAGGATGATGACGACTCCTGCGACTACGAGCTGGACGAGGATTAGGAATTGAGATTGCAGGCTAGGCGTGATTAGCTGTCCGGCGCTGTTTGTGACGTTGTATGCTCCTCCTATCAGGAAGGCTATTCCTTCGAAGATCGTCATGAATACGGATAGTACTTTACTGGCGCCGGTGAACAGGGCGCGGTCCGCTGGGTTTGAGAAGTCGACGTTGATCATCTTCGAGCCGGAGAGCACTTGGAGTATTAGGCCGGCTGTTACTATGGGCCCGATTCCGAGTTGATCTTACTCCGGGTAGTATTCTGGTCAGGGGTTGGAATAGCTCTATGAACCTGACCGTTAGCGATCAGTCCTCTTTCTTGTTTGTTGGGAGGACGATTTCTCCGCCTGCCCTTCCTATCTTTTCTTGGGCACGTTCGGAGGTCTTTGCGACAATTATTCTTAGCGGCTGGCTTATTGCCCCATTTCCCAGTAGTTTCTGGTATCCTGCTTTTCCGAGGTCAACTTCGACCATGTTGCCAGCTTGCTTCGCGGAGCCCTCTTCTATCAGCCGGTCTAGCTGGAGAACGAGGTCGCTTACGTTGATCGCGTTGGTTATCTTTTGTCTGACGGGGTGGAACCCTCTGCTTCCCATCTGCAGGTTGTAGCGTATGACCGCGGACCATTTGTGGCGTTTCCAGCCTGCGTTGCCGTGTCCGCCTAGCATTCCTGAGTCTCTGTGTTGGCCTGAGCGTCCCCATCCGTGGCATCTGGAGCCTCGGAGCTTTCGTGTTTTTCTCTTTGCTGTGGTCATGGCTGGGGGTTCACGTGTATGGTTTTTTGGCTGCTAGAGCATGCTCTAGTCTGAGCGTTTGTGGGGACCGGTCGCGCGGAATTAAACGTTTTTCCAGTACTCTTGATCGAGACGTTGTTTGTGTGGATGCGGGGAAAGCCAATTAGGGACTTGCATCTGCTTCATTGCGATACGGGAGACTTGGCGTTTGCGGGAGTTGCCAAGCCAGGTCAAAGAGACCCTTTGATTCGAGGGTCTTGGAAGCGCAGGCCTGAGGCGCCTGTCCCGTAGGGGTTCGTGGGTTCGAATCCCACCTCCCGCACCAAAAAACAAACGCTCCACAGCTTCTCGTTCCTTCGGGTTCTTGTCTCTCGCCTACTCTCGCACACGGGGACCCTCCAAAAGTTATAGGAAAATCTTTTTGGAAACCACTTTCTGTCCGGGCGGGATTTCGGGCTTTTTTTTCAAGACGGGTTCGTTATCAGCTTGTCCGCGATTTCCTGGCCCCCGAGGAATCCCCTGGGAACAAGCGTGGGAATCAATGTTCTAAAAATCGCCTGCCTAGAATCGAGATCTGGGCTGATTATCAGTTTGTCTTAGCTGATCAGCCCCTAAAACTGCTGATTCGCATGTCGGGTACAGCTCCAATTTGGGAAGCGCCACCCAGTCCGAACCATGGCCAACAGCGTACTCTTGTCACTAGCAACTTTAAGAAATGGGTCAATTAGCAACCGACAGGTTTGGTTGTTCGGGGCGTTGTGTTCCCGCAAATTTGTTCTTGCTCTTAGGTTTTAGATCCCTTAGTAGGTTCAGTCATGGACGGGTACATGTAACCGGGTGGAGGTTTTTCCTCCTGGTGTTTGTCAAGACCGCTTTCTTGGTTCTGTCAAGTCTTCGGTTTGTTCGAGGACTAGACTTGCTCTCATCTGCTCGGAGGATTACCGTCGTCGTCGGATTCCCCTTCATTGCTTCACCTGAGAGCCCTTGAGCCTCAGAGACACTTAGCCTCTTCTGGGCAGGGAACGGTCGAATCTCAATCGCCCCCTCACGCCTGTAGCGTGGTAGCTTGGCCCGTTGCCAGGCAAGGATTTTACGGTGGCCAACCAACCGGTTATCCCAGTTCAGACCTGTCACATGGTCGGAGTCACTCCCCTCATCCCATGGTGACAGGCTCATACGACGACTGCCTAACAGTGCGATGAGCCATATCGAGAACATAACGGTTAGAGGGGACCGAAGCTACCGCCAAAAACAACCGAAGAATTGACAGTGACGCTTTCTTCAAGACTACCATTTCTCTCTCCATCGATTCGAGGCTCATACTCCTCAGAATCGCGTCCTTGTACCAGATGAGTTGCCCTGCGAGACGAGTCCACCTGATCCTCTCGCTTGCAGGGGCGCGCTTGGATTTGGCCATTCTTGTCGCCTCATCTATCATCTGCCTCATCGCCTTGATCATATGGTGTCGTTCGGACTGACGCCAATCGGACATCAGCGGATACGGATCTTTCTCTACATCATACGGAGGATCCGACATTCGCGGAAAGCCTAGGATTGAATCCTCTCAACAAGTATATTCACAAGAGAGCAATGCGAAGACTCGGGCCGAAAGAGATGCAACAAACACGCCGAAGAAAACATGCTCGTCACAGCTGATTCTTAGGTTGGCGCCGGGAGTGGGATTTGAACCCACGCGGCCCGCAAGGACCACAGGCTAACAGGAGCCTATTTTTCCAGGCCTAGGCCCACGTTTCTAGTGGACTGCCCTGTACCAGGCTCAGGAATCCCGGCCCAGTCTCGCCCTTTGACCGATGGGACTATTTTTCCCCTTTGGACAGATGCAAGAAGCCCAGCGAGACATTAATCGTTCGAGAAGTAGGAAATAGAGTGGCGGTGGGTGCGGGCCAGCCGTCAACCCTTAACGGGCGAATGGCAGTGTCCGCATCCGGGGGACGCCACCCTTGAATCGACCAAGTCGTGAGATACGATTCTAAGCCTCGCGTAACCCACCAACACACACGGTCGTTACTACGAAATATTCCTTCTCAGGCACGATTTTAAGTGAGCAAACAGACAATCACTGGCCATCATGGAAGGCTGCGCCGTCTGCGGGGCGGAAGAATTCATCCCCTACGTATGCAGATACTGCGACCGCGTCCACTGCGTCTACCACCGACTCCCCGAAAACCACGAGTGCCCCAACATCCAACAAGCACGAGCCCCGAGACCCATCATCAGGGTGGAACAACGCTCCTCAGGGGCCAACCTAAGACTCGTCAGGGCACCGAAACTATCATCCCTTTCCAGCCGAGAACTCTACGCTCTGACCGCAGCTCTCCTTGTTCTCGGCTTCAGCTTCTCGATGAGATACGTGTTCGGCGGCCTAGGACCACTTGAGATTTTAGAGATTTTCCTACTCACTCTGTTGGTGATAGGGACAGGTTTCCTCGGACACGAGCTTGCGCACAAGTTCAGCGCTCAGCGATATGGATGCTGGGCAGAATTCAAACTATGGACCGTCGGGGCGATCATGGCGCTGTTATTCGCTGTGATCTCCCAAGGCAATTTTATCTTCGCCGCCCCAGGGGCGGTCTACATCGCCTCCCGGTCAAGCTATTTCGGGGAAGCGATAGACCGGAAGGCCAACGGAATAATCTCGCTCGTCGGACCCCTTGTCAACATAGGAGCCGCTGCAATATTCGGGCTAGTCCTCGTTGCCTCAACGGCTCTCGGCTTTGGAGACGTCGTGATTGGCCATAGCTTCTATTTCCTTCAAGTGGGGGTTCAGATCAACCTCTTGCTAGGTGCATTCAACATGATTCCCTTTTTCATATTGGATGGCCAGAAGGTCTTCACTTGGGATCGAAGAGTCTGGGCAGCTGCTGCAATTCCTCTGTGGATAGCGGCGGTCGCTGTTTCAGTGTTCCATATTCTCTGAGCTGCTTCTAAATCTCAAGATGCTCTGTCCAAAAAACCGATATTGCTGGCCGCACTTTGGGCATACAACTTCAGTTTCCTGGTTAGGATCGACTTCGACCGTGATCTCGTCTCCGCAGTTGCAGACGAAAGTAACCTTGTTCGTGCTCAAGCTTGTCAATTGAACTGGCTTACCACGGGACGACTATGCTTCGGTTTCCAGAGCTTGGGATATGTGTCGGTCGGCATGATCACCCTAACTGTCTTCGCGGCGAGCCCGCGTTCATCCTTCATCATCTGCTCTGTTCCCATGAACGCTCTTGATAACGCGACGAGTTCTCCTTTGAGCGTGAAAAGTGCGATTGCGGTCTTGGGGCGTATTCCTTCGGTTAGCTTGACTATCCCTGGGACAGCAAGGTCAGCGCCGTGACATATTGAACTGACCGCGGAGTCGCGAATGTAGATTCGCGGAACATAGTCGAAAGCGGCCTCCATCGGCCTAATGATCTGCCGGACCATTTCTTCCCTCTCGTTCGGGGAAGCTTGAGAGAGTTTGAGGATATCGTAGAGAGAGTGGATGCCTTTTTCAGTAAAAGATCCGGATCTTGTTCTTCGGAGCTCTCGCATGTGCGCGCCTACTTCGAGAACTTCCCCGACGTCGTAGACAAGTTTCCGGATGTAGGTTCCCGCTTGACAAGCGACACGGAAGAGGACTTGTCGTCCATCAATTTCCACATCATCGATCGAGTAGATTGTTCTTTTCCGGACTTCCCTTTTGACCGCGGCCCTCACAGGAGGCTTCTGAAATATGTCGCCGACAAATTCCTCCAGTACACCGCGGAGCCTGGTCTCATCGACGTCGCCGTGCATCGTCATTAGGCAGACGTACTCTTTCCCGGTGAGGAGGAATACTTGGATCGTCTTTGTAGCGTCTTCGAGAGCTAGCGGAAGAACACCGGTGACCATTGGATTACTCCGGCCCCGAAGCGGACCTCTAGAGTTCCACCGTGGCCAGCGTGGTGCAACCGCAGGAGACGTTTGACCCATGCGACGACTTCGTGGCTTGACGGACCTGAAGGCTTATCCAAGTTGATCAAACCGAACCTGATGTGCTGATCAATCGTCCTCTTCTCGGGCGGGCAACCTAAAGCCGGGTCTGCCTCCTCATCGATCTTGACGAGCAGTTTCTGTGACTTATTCCAGGGAGCCTGTTGTGACAATCGATTTTTTCTCCACCAGATGTGGAGCGGGTTTCTGGTTCTTAAACTGTCATAGCCGACTAACTTGCACCTGGTAAAGTTGGGATCAGCTAATCTCAGACGGATTGGCTCTATGCGGCTACGCTGATCTCTTTGATTGTGACTATCTCTTTCAGATAGTCTGTCTTCTTTGCCTTTTCAGCTACCTTGGCGACATCCTCGTCAGCTGCACCCTTCTTGATATCGATCGTATCAGCGGTCGGCTCCACATGTTTGACATTGGTTCTACGGCGACGGACTCCGTTCACTTTCTTCGGTCCAGTAATCAGAACAAAGTTCTTGTCGATAACGTCGACTATGACGCACTTGCGGCCCGCCTCTCTTCCGTTGAGCTTGACGCAGACGCGTCCGACTTCGATTGTTGGCACAGTCTCACTTCTGAAGCTTTGTCAAACGCCGACAGAATACGTCATTTAAGGTTTCGTTGTTGCGCCACTCGACAAGCCGATCTAATCGCGTCCGTTGAATAAATGTTCTCGGAAACTGTCTAGTGCTTAAGCGTTGGACGCGAACTTGCGACTATCTCTCGTGCCGCCATAACCTGGCGCGGATACTCTTTACCTCTTCCCGAGAGTCTCTTGTCCGCCTTGTGGGCCTCAAGCTTCGATGTAATGTAGTTGACGGCCTTGTGAATGTCGAATTGCTTGCAGCTGAAAATGTCCATGAACGCATGCCTATTGTCGGGGAAGGTGTGAATGCTGATGTGGCTCTCGGCAATGATCACGAAGCCACTGATTCCCCACTCTGTCGGATTCCCCGTCGGTTTGTATACGAACACGTACGGCGCTGTGATCTTGTGCATGTCGATAACATCCGGAAGGTCATCTAGGAGATTGTAGATGTAAGAAAGGTCAGAGAGCTTTTCAGGATTACACTCCGACAAATCCAGTGTAAGATGAGGTCCGAACATTTCTGGAGTTAATTTCTCTTTTTGCGAATATTTTTCGGATGTATGGCCAACAAGGCGGGTGACGTATTTAAGAATTGTTTACACATCAACCGAGTTCGTCGGTAAATTTTTCCGGTGAGAAAAAAATCCGCCGTCGTAGAAAATTTTCGTTGGACGAACTTTTTCACCGGAGAAAAAAGTTTGCAACCGAAACAGAAATTTAGGACTGAAGAAAAGAGACGAGTCGACGAAATTGAAATCGGATCAGACACGAACTTGCTAAGTGCTTGTATCGTGAGGCGCAAAGCTGTCGCAAAGTCGAAACGTTAAATTAAGCGATTAGGTAGACTTTCCCTTCCTCGTGGAAGAGCGATGTCAAGAGAGTTCAGGCTCATCCTCCGCGTACTCGGAGCGGATGTTGATGGGACCAAGAAGGTGCCATTCGGGCTTAGCAGGATACGAGGAGTTGGGCCAAATTTC
>VBBE01000093.1 GCA_005884605.1 Candidatus Bathyarchaeota archaeon | reverse complement strand
CGGGTTGCTCATCGCGTACTTTCTCAGAACGCTTCTCCCATCGCTCTTTACAAGCTCCACTGTTCTATTGATCGTGTTCCTAATCGCAACTCTCGCAATCTACACCTTGCTGAGGCTCGTGGAAGACCTCTTTGACTTCATAGGCTCAGTACTGGCCTTCCCACCGATCGCTATCGCTGTCGGGCTGGTCAACATCTACTTCGGAATCCTCTTCTTCTCCGTCTAACAAGTAACGACTACCTAGGTTATTGCAGTCAGTTGCCAGAACTATTTCCGGTGCCGCCGCTGTTTTTCGGGCTCACTTTCTCGTCAGCTTTAAATAAACTAAAGGACCGGGCACGTGAATTTGATCCTACTTTTCGGCTAAACTCGCCCGATTCCTCGAAGGATAAGATCCCGAGTCATTGAGGTAGCACTTCTCTAAGACTCTAACGCGACATGAGACCACCTTATATTTTCGAATTGTCGCCTGTCGCCTCCGAGCGGGAGAAATGAATCGCGAGGACTTGTTGAAACACGCCAATATCGCGATGGATGTTGCAAAACAAGACCTCTTGAAGCGCGGCAAAGTCCTTCCTACATTACTAATGACATTCCCAGACAAACCAGGGATAATCTCTCCAGTGCCAGAGGAGAAGATCGTTCCCCTGATCCTAAGACGCGAGAACCCTGACGCGTTCACATATACCGCTGAAGTCTGGATCAGAGACTCCAAGCAACAAGAACGACGCGATGCCGTTCAAGTTGTAGCCGCAACAGGCCCAACTCGCATCATCTCACGAATGGGATTTCGAAGACAAGACAATACAGTCATCTTTGACGAGGTTCAAGTTCTGACTGATGAACAGTTCAATCAATCTGTTGTAGACTTGGGCCTACACGACGATATTCTTGGAGAAATCTTGGGCGTGTGGGCGCCTGCTCCTTCTGGAGGACGGGTATTTCACATCGGCCGGGGCGGATACAAGATTTGGATACCCGAAGGATGGAGAATTGGAAGCGAGAAGGATGACAAGGAGCCAGATGGAACGAGAACTACGTGGTGGCGGGTCATGGACCCTCATGGTGCGGTACGCGTATCGCGCTATTACAACACTTCCGGCAACCCTCTTCAACCGATCATGGAAGCGCGTAGGGAAGCTGAAATACGACGGGGAGGGAAAGCCGAGAACCTTCAGTTAGAGCAGAACTCTGCTACAGCTACCGTCTCATGGAGTCAGACAGTGCCACTGCCAACTGGCGGGATTCAAAGAGGCCATTTCTGGAAGCGTTTTGAGAAGGATGGCGCAGTGTTTGTCTCGTTCAGTTGCGATGCCAAAACGGAAGCCTCAGACGTTCATGAGGAAGTCTCCGTGGTGCGGGAGATCGTTAGCCGTAT
>VBBE01000092.1 GCA_005884605.1 Candidatus Bathyarchaeota archaeon | reverse complement strand
CTGTATCCGACGGCGAAAATCGTGCATTATCTCGCAAGAACCGAACTATCCCTGGCCGAGCATTTGCAGGTGGCTCAGAATCGGGATCAGGGCTGAAAACGGGCGAATTCCTTCATCTCCCAAGTTAGGAACATAGCCACAAACCAGAATATACCTGTCTAGGTTGTGTCGTGAGACAGACTTGCGAATAAGCGCGGTAATACCAGTCTATAACGAGGAGGAGGTCATAGACGAGTTCTCCTCCAGACTGATATCCGCGCTCGAAAAGATCGACCCTGACTACGAGGCAATATTCATCGTAGAAGGAACGGACACCACTCTCGAAAAACTGACGGCCCTCTCGAAAGAAAACTCCCGGATAAAAGTCCACTACAGCCAGGAAAGATTGGGCCTGGGAAAAGCCATGAAAAAAGGATTCAGACTCATAGACGAGGATACCGAGTATGTCGTCACGATGGATGCGGACCTTAACCACCAACCGGAAGAGATACAGAACTTGATGGCGGCGGCCAAGAGCGCAGACATTGTCGTTGGAAGTCGGAACACGAACAAGGGAATGGTCGAAGAGCTACCAACGGTAAAGAGAATGATAAGCGCCACTACCAACTGGACTATGAGGAAGATCTTTCACATCCCCTCGAACGACGTCACTTCAGGGTTCAGAATTTACACGTGCAAAGCAGTGGAAATGTTACGGGATCAAATTGTAGCCAAGAACTTCGAGATTCAACCAGAACTCCTAATCCGAGCCAGAAAGAAAGGAATGCCAATCACCGATGTTCCGATAACATTCCTACCGAGACCACGGGGAACAAGCAAACTTAGCTTTGTCAAAAGCGGAATAGGATACGCAATGCTGATCATAAGGCTCGGACTCTAAAGCCAACTCTTCAACGCCTGCTGATCAGACCTAGCATGTTTCTGCAAGATCTCGACAGCCTTCTGAAGACTCAAAGGCTTGAACTCAATCCCGGACTTAGCCAGTGTAGACTGAGACCCCTTCGCGATACTGGGTGCCACTATTATAGGGCGCAACTTCCTGCCGGGGGGAGCTTGTAGATACTTCAGATACTCCAATAGCTGCTTGATCGCAGGGAAACCCGCCGGGTCTTTCTTGATCTCGATAACAATCGTATTGCCATCACTATCAATTCCATAGACATCCACAAACCCGGGAGGCACTTTCTTCTCATAATCGAGGATCTTGAAACCTAGCTCAATGATGTCGGGCTGGAGAATGATGGCTCGCTGCATCTCCTCCTCGCTGGCGTGAAGAATAAACTCCGCACTGTCTTGCAGAAGAAAAGTGCCAAGAAACTGAACTTCTCTCACCACAAGAGTCAAACTCTCGAGTGGATTCGGGCGGACCGCCTTCAGGACAAGCGTCCCATTGTTAGATTGTGCCTGAATGATGCATCCTGACGGTTGCCAGTTAACAGGTTGATAGTCGCGTCCGCGGTGGACCAGTATGCAACCATCTCCTTTCACAATTATCAACCGTTCACCCTCTCCTAGATGACTCCCAGTCCTGCCCGAGTACTCCACGCTGCAGGACGCGACCATAACCACTAGCTTCCGAGCCTCGAGACCGATGACCAATTCCGCGCGAGCCTCATCAAGGCTTGGCGAGATCATGACCGGCAACTTGGACCGCCCGAAAGGTTCAATGCATTAGCAGGGCAATATATCGACATAGCTTTGCCGGCGAAGGACACCGAAGCTATTACGAAATGGTACGATGCCCTATCCAAGAATTATGACGAGCTATACGGCGAGGAACAAAACAAGAAGCACACACAGGTATTGCAGGTCATCGGAAAAAGAGAATTCAACACAATTGTTGACGTCGGATGCGGAACAGGCAAACTTCTCGAACTCATCGCCCCAAGAACCAAACTTGCCCTGGGAATCGACCTCTCGATTCAAATGCTGACCAAAGGCAAGCAGGGAAGTACAAGTCTTGGTATACAGTGGATCCGTGCAGACGCTTCTCACCTGCCATTCCAAGATCGTATTGCCGACGGAGTTACCTCCGTTTCGATGACAGAGTCAGGTCCTGTCCTCGATGAACACTTCAGTGAAATTTCGAGAATCGCAACCGAGAACGCCCTGATGGTTATGACGATTTTCGGAGACAAAGATCGAGCCTCCTGGAGACACTCGAAAGAAACAGGAATCGAACTCGTCGCCACGTTATCGGATAGAGAACAACTTTACTTGCTGGACAGCGCCAAGCATCGAATCAGAGCATCTCCCGAATCCTCGGCTCTAGTTTAAGAATAACCCGCACCCCTTTCTAGCTGACAATAATGGCAGGATGTTCCCACCAATGGCGGGGAAGAGGCCCTATGACGCGTTGTATCAGATGCGGAAAACTCAAGTCCGAGTTCAGGAAAGAGCAACACACTCAAAAAATGATGGCTAGAGAAAACTCCGAATCAGAAGAATAAACCGGTCACTCGACACTATTCATTTTCGGTACCCGATCTCCTCGGGTCCGTTCGTCTTTATCCAAGAGTTTTTATGCCCTACAGTGGGTCGTCCGCGCAAGGCGCCAATTGGAACCCTCAAGAAAACCGCTGAACCTACTCGTGCGAAAGTTGCAAGCAGACGTCTCAGTCAGACTGAAGAATGACGCAGAGTACAGAGGCAAAATGATCGACTGCGACAGCCACATGAACGTCATCCTCGACGGAGCAAGAGAATACCGCGGGGGAGACCCGTCAACCAACTTTGGCAGCCTTATTGTTAGGGGCAGCAACGTCCTCTACATCTGCGTAACCGAGCCAACCCCATAGATCGCTTTGCCGTTATCGCTTTAGGACTCGTCACTTAGGCATGGTCTGGAACTACTAGACTCGCCCACCCTAGGCCTTTGGCGAACTCCCAGGCGTTGACCTTCTGGAGTAAATCGTGTTTGGAGGGAGTACCCTCCTTAGATATTGTGAAACAGGTATTCCAATTATTCCTCCAACAATTACTTGAGGGATATTGACAAACACATCAACAACCGAAGCGGGATAACCCACAATGGCCACTGTTTCCGCGATGAAATATCCTCCAACCATGATAGCACTGGCGACTGACCATGAGATCCCAAGTTTCCATCTAGAGCCGCGGAAGGCCAAGTAACCGGCGGCCAAACCCTCTAGTCCCTTTATGACAAGGGTAAAGGGGGCATACACGCCTGAACCGGTAGAGAAAGCGTCGGATGCAGCGGACCCTATTCCACCGGCGAGTCCGCCAGTGACAGGACCGAAGGTTAGTGCGACAATGAATATCATGACATCGCCGAAATCGAAGTAGCCTTTCGTTGCCGGGATCGTGTAGTTTGCCGTCGCATAGGTGACAATGAAGACCAAGGCTATCGAAACGGCTGTGAGAGTGAGCTTTATCGTCGCGGGGCCTCTCGGCCTGGTGGCACTTGGCTGTTGAGGTTTTCCTGTTGATTGCATCTTTCAACTAGCCTTCGTTGTGGGAGAGACAATTTGCTTGGAGCCCATTAGAGGATCTTGCGTCTCCAGCGCTGCCTTGATGAGACCAAAATATGGAGGTGATGCCCTGGCGGGTCGAGATTTGAACTCTGCATGGAACTGTGTCGCAAAATGGAACTTACTTGATGGAACTTCAAGAATCTCCATTCTTCGATTTTCGTCACTCTTGCCCGAGAATCTCAGCCCCTTGGACGTAATCTCTGGAATGTATTTTGGATTAACTTCGTATCTGTGACGATGCCGTTCCAAAATTTTCCCTTTCCCGTAAAGGGAATGAGCCATGGTCCCCTCATCCACTGTGATTTCATGGGCACCCAACCTCATTGTTCCCCCTTTCTCTAACACACCATTCTGTTCTGGCATTAGATCAATTACAGGGTTCTTTGATCCCGGGTTGAGCTCAGAGCTTGCGGCGTCGATAATGCCGCTGTGCCTTGCATATTCGACGACGGCCAGTTGGAACCCGTAGCATATGCCCAAGAAGGGAATGTTGTGCGATCGAGAATATTCGATGGCTAGAATCTTCCCTTCGGCTCCCCTTGCGCCAAATCCCCCTGGCACCAAAACCCCGTCGAATCGAGACAGCAGCCGGACCTTTTCATGCTGTTTTTCAAAGTCGTCAGTTTCAATCCACTCCAAGTTGATCTTGGCGCCTGCAGATGCTCCCGCGTCCTTGAGGGCGTCATTGACACTTACATAACAGTCAGCCAGTTCCGCGTATTTCCCGCAGATCGCGATGTTAACTTGTTTAGCTTGCGTTAAATGCTCTTCAAGCATTTTCTTCCAAGAAGTCCACTGGGGCGTATTTTCGGGCAACCTAAGACGGCGTGTGATGAATGAGCCGAGCCCTTGCTGTTCTAAGAGGAGAGGGGACTGGTAAATGCTGTCCATGTCTTGGGACGTGAACACGGCAGACTCCTCCACGTTGCAAAACAAGGCGATCTTTCGCCTCGGCTCCTGTTTGAGGGGGGCCTTGCTTCTCGCGACTATGATGTCAGGCTGCACTCCTATTCTGCGGAGCTCTTGGACACTGTGCTGGGTGGGCTTGGTTTTCTGCTCTCCCACTACATCCAACACAGGAACAAGGGTAACGTGGACATTGAGAACGTTCTCGCTCCCCTCTTCTAGGCGAAGTTGGCGAGCAGCTTCAAGATATGGTAGAGATTCGATGTCGCCGACAGTTCCACCTATTTCTACCAATACTAAGTCTACTCCCTCTTCGTTAGGAATCCTACGGAGTCTATCCTTGATTTCATCGGTTATGTGGGGTATGATCTGGACGCATTTGCCGAGAAAGTCGCCCTTGCGCTCTCTCTCGATGACAGAGAAATACACTTGCCCGGTCGTTATGTTGTGATTCTTTGGGACGTTGATATCTAGGAACCTTTCGTACGTCCCTACGTCCATGTCTGTCTCTCCTCCGTCCTCTGTAACGAAGACTTCGCCGTGAATGTAGGGATTCATCGTTCCCGCGTCGTAGTTGAGGTAAGGATCAATTTTGACGGCGGTAACTTTGAGGCCGCGGACCTGAATTATTTTCCCGATAGAAGCGGCGATAACCCCCTTGCCTATTCCGGACATTACGCCGCCCGTGACAAAGACGTACTTAGTCAAAGGGTAACAGTGAGAGCAATCACAGGTTCCTCAAAAGGCTAACGCTTAGCGCATATGCACGAAATCGTATGACAGAACCAATGAGCAGAAGCCGTGAGACCCTCATGCGCGCTGAACAAGAGGTCTTGCCTTAGCGGCAAGAGTTCCGCGTTCAGGAAGTTTCAAACCAGCCTTCTGCCAATCGTCAAGAAAACGTTTCAGACCAATGTCAGTAAGTGGATGCTTCACCATTTTTTCGAGGACATCGGGCGGCATCGTCGCCACATGAGCTCCTAGCTTTGCAGCATCAACTACGTGGACAGGGTGGCGGATACTTGCCACTAGGACTTGGGTTTCGATCTCGTAATTTCGGTAAATCTGCAACGTATCCTCGATCACCTTCATTCCTTCATGTCCCGCATCGTCCAAGCGGCCTATGAACGGGCTAACGTATGTAGCTCCTGCCTTTGCAGCAAGCAGGGCTTGATTGGGTGAGAAAACGAGAGTGACGTTTGTGTTGATTCCTTCTTTGCTGAGCGTCTTGACTGCTACCAAGCCCGCGCTCGTCATCGGGCACTTGACAACCACATTCGGGCTTAGAGATGCTAGGTTGTGCGCTTCGTGTAGCATTCCATCCGTGTTCTGGCTCACGACCTCAAGGTTCACTGGACCCTGTACGATATGAAGAATTTCAGATACAAGCTCAAGAAAGTCTCGATTCTCCTTCGCAATGAGAGTTGGATTGGTGGTGATGCCGTCAAGCACTCCCATGTCCGCGAAGGTTTTGATCGAAGAGACGTTGGCCGTATCAAGGAATATCTTCAGAATCTGGTCACCTAGATTTGATGAGGTGTTTCGCGGCCCGGGCTATGTCTTTTGATGTCAGACCGTACTTAACCATGAGTTCTTGGTGCTCACCTGACTCTCCAAAAGTATCCCTAACTCCAACTCTCGAAATGAGAACTGGATATGATTCAGTAATAGCTTCGGCGACCGCTCCACCCAAGCCACCGATCACATTCTGCTCCTCAGCAGTGACAAGCGCACCAGTCTTCCTTGCAACTCGAACAATTGTCTCGGAATCTAGGGGTTTCACCGTGTGGGAGTCAACAACCTCCGCTGAGACGCCTGTCTTCGAGAGGGTTTCAGCGGCCTCCATTGCCTCGTTGACCATGATTCCACAGGCTACGATGCCGATGTCCGAGCCTTCCTTTAGGATCTTGGCTTTTCCGACCTCCACATCTTTGGAAGCGGAGTAGATTGTGGGGACACTGGGCCTGCTGAGACGGAAGTAGAAGGGACCGAGGGTCCTGCATGCTTGTGCAATCAAAGATTTGGTTGAAGGAGCATCGGCAGGGACAACAACGTGCATTCGGGGAATAGCTCTGATCGCTGCTACATCTTCGATCGTTTGATGCGAAGCACCGTCTGGCCCGACCGTCAATCCGCCATGGGATGAGACTATCTTCACGTTGAGATTGGGATAGGCGATCGCGTTGCGAATCTGGTCGAGGCATTTGCCTGGCACGAAGGCTGCGTAGGTTGTGACAAAGGGTATCTTCCCGGCGAGCGCGAGTCCTGCCGCGATGCCCATCATGTTAGCCTCGGCGATTCCAACATTGAAGAACCGTTCAGGGTATCGATCTCCAAACAAGCTAGTCTTAATGGATACGGACGTGTCCGCGCCGAGAACAACGACCCTAGAGTCTTCTTCACCGAGCTCCAATAGAACCTCAGCGTATGCATCACGCATTGAAGCTAGCTGGACGAGCATTATGCTGGAACCTCTCTCCTAGTCCTTTGAGCAACCTTCCTCATGTTCTGGAGAGCAGATTTAACATCACCTTTCCGAAAGATGGAGGCTCCCGCGACCAATACGGTAGCTCCTGCTCCAACTATTGTCGATGCATTCTCCTGGTCGACTCCTCCGTCAACTTCCACGTCTAATCCTGTTGAATCAGCGAGCTTTGCGACTTTCCTTACTTTGGGCAGAACGCTAGGCATGAATGCCTGACCTGGAAACCCGGGGTTCACAGAAAGGATGAGAACAACGTCGAAGGGATTCGTTTCCATCCTTAGCCAAGATGGAATGGAAGTGGCCGGCTTCAGCGCAAGGCCCATTTTCTTGTCCTTTTGGTGAATCTCCTTTGATAGCTTGTAGAGAAGCGATCGGCTGGCAGCCTCTGCATGCACCGTTATGATATCGCTACCTGCGGAGAGAAAGGGCTCGTAGAATTTTTCCGGGTTCGTTATCATCAAGTGGATATCGAGCGGGAGTCTCGTCACTTTGCGAATTGCATTGACAGTGTCGGGTCCCAGACTTATGTTGGGGGCGAAGTGTCCATCTGTAACGTCTACGTGAATCATGTCTGCGCCCGCTTCCTCCACCCTCACTATCTCGCCTTTCAGGTCTGCTTGGTCAGCCGCAAGAATCGAGGGGGCGATTTTGACGCCGCTCATTCTTCCAACATCGTCTTTACGAGCTTACGGACGGTGTCTTTGTCTGGTGCTTTGCCGTGGTATGCGGGATCCCATTCCATAAAGGACACGCCCTTCCCTTTGACGGTATGTGCGATGATCACAGTTGGTCTGTTTCTCATGCTCTCCGCCTTTTCCAAGGCGTCGATTACTTGACGAAAGTCGAAACCGTCGACTTCCAAGACATGCCAGTTGAACGCCTTCCACTTGTAGCCCACAGGTTCCACGGGCATGATCTGTTCGGTTAGACCGTCTTGTTGGATGCCGTTTCTGTCGACGATTGCGGTTAGATTGTCAAGTTTGAATTTGGGTGCAGCCATCGCCGCCTCCCAAGTTTCTCCTTCATCGAGTTCGCCGTCGCCGAGGAGCGCGTATACTCGGTAGTCTTTCTTGTCCACCTTACCGGCGAGGGCCATGCCTATAGCAGCCGAAAGGCCAATTCCCAGTGATCCTCCAGGAAACTCGACGCCTGGGACCCTATGGTCTGGGTGGCCCTGTAGACGGCTGTTCATCTTTCGTAGAGTCTTGAGTTCGCTGGTTGGGAGATATCCAGCCTCTGCAAGAGTAGAGAACAGGACTGGCGCAGCGTGTCCTTTAGACAGAACAAACCGGTCACGATCTGGCCAATCCGGACGCTTAGGGTCGTGCCGCATCTTGTAGAAGAACAGAGAGACAAGGATCTCGACGGCCGAAAGGCTTCCGCCTGGGTGGCCGGACTTTGCCTCCGCCACCATCTCAAGAATATGGGCTCGGATCTTTGCGGCTTTCTGCAGAAGCATACCGATGGGGATCGATTGCTCTTCCATTATCAGTGGACCGGAACCTGAACTATCTGCTCTGCAAGCTCAAGTGTTGTGCTAGCTTGAGATCGAAGATCGTTCAGGTCTACCACGACAGTGCCAAGATTATCCGTGTGCTGCGCAGCTGCAAGTCCGGCGAGCAAGACAGCTTCCCCGATTGGTGCCTCAGAGACGATTGACATGGCCAGCACGGCTGTCATACAATCTCTTACACCGACGGCGTTGAAGCCGGGCTTGGGACCCTTGAAGGGAGGAAAACTCGTGATGTTCTTCTTCTCAAAAAGAATCATGCCCTGTTCGCTTCGAGTAAGGAGGAGGCCTTCGCATTCCAACCTGGTCATGAGGTTGTGGCCCATGTTCCTCAGCGAGGTATCATTGACCATGGAAACACCAGTTGCGATCGTCGCCTCGCGAACATTAGACTTTACCATTGAAACGCCCACGTAGTCCAAGTAGTGCCGGACCTTTGGCTGAGCCACGACTTTCTTCTCTTGGACTCTGCACTCTTCCACAACATTGCTTATGAGTTCAGGAGTGATGACCCCTTTGTCGTAGTCTGAGAAGACTATCCCATCAGCGTCCTCAAGGAGGTCGTCCAGAGAGTAAAGGAACTGCTTCGTAACATGCGATTCCACATCAGTCCGGGATTCCTTGTCAATCCTCAGGTATTGGCGATGATTCAGGATGAAGCGGGTCTTCAGGCTGGTGGGACGGCTGTTCACGACGGCCCCCGAGATGTCCACCCCCTTCTTCTCCAACTCCTCTTGAATCCACTTCCCCGGCTCGTCATTTCCTACGACTCCTATTACGCGGACCTTAGCGCCTAGGGCGACTAGGTTATTGGCAAGGTTAGCGGCTCCTCCGAGCACGAGCTCTTCAGAAATAAAATCCGCGACGGGAACCGGAGCTTCTCTTGAGAGTTTTCGGCCCTGAGAGCGAACGTACCGGTCGACCATCAGGTCGCCTATCACCAAGACCGTCTTATCCTGAAAGCCGTCGATTATTCTCGTGGGATCGGAAACGGCCAGGGTCAACTAGGGCTCTAAGATGAGCGGAGCCTAGCGATGTTATTTAAGATTGTCAAAAATAGGAATCCACACTGGGGCCCACGCGGGCTCCGTTACTGTGTTACTTGACGTCTTCGGCTCGCTTTACGAGCCTTACTCTGCACATAACATGGTCACCGTCTTTCACTCCAAAGATTTTCCGAATCTCTTCAGGGATCGTTATCCTTCCACCTGCTATTACTTCGGCAAAGAAAGGAATGTCCTCTTCGTCAACTTGAATTGGCAAAGCGACTGTCGCGCATCTGAGTACCTTGGGCCGGTCATATAACGTTTTGACAAAACGGCGGTGTTAGCTCTTCATCGGATTGCGAGTTTGCTAGTTATGGCAGGATGACGATTTGCTCCGGTTATTTTTCGCCACCCTCTCGAGTCTATTGGACGGAAACGCGTTCACATGTTTGGGGCGTGGTCATGTGTCGGCGGTGAAGACGGTCAGACAGAAACATCACCCCTCAGCAGAACTCCTACCGCTTCTCGACGAGTTTAGGCG
>VBBE01000194.1 GCA_005884605.1 Candidatus Bathyarchaeota archaeon | reverse complement strand
GAACCATGCGTCTCTCGGGATCTCACCGTTGGTCTGCTCCTCGATCCTCTCGATGCAGTCCGGAATGGTGATTCGGTACTTTTCCCTCTCTTGTTTCTTCATTCGTCCTGTTAGCGAGACTGGTTGGTAGCTGATAGCTCGGACGATGTCGATGTTTCTCTGGGCGAAGCGGAGTATTCCGCCTAGCTCATGATCGTTTATCGACTTGATTACCGTCGGGACAAGTACTACTCCGAGGTTGGCTTTTCGGCAGCTCTCGATCGTGTACGGTGCTTCCCAGTGGTTCTTCGGGTTGGTCTTGGGGCTGACTCCGTCGAAGCTCATGTAGAGGTTGCTGAGACCGTTATCACGTAGGGTGTGGGCTAGGTTGGGGTTGAGCGCGAGGTTGATCCCGTTTGTGTTGAGCTGGATGTGGTCTACTCCTTCTTCCTTGATGATCCGGACGATCTCCGGAAGCTCTGGTCGTAGGGTCGGTTCTCCACCGGTTATCTGGAGCGAGTTTCCTGGTACTGGCCTCTCGGCTTTGAGGGCGCGGACCATTTCCCTGACCTGGTCGAGGCTTGGCTCGTAGACGTACGCTCCTTCCAGTCCTTTCTTCACGTAGAAGAAGCAGTACCAGCAGGTTAGGTCACAACGGTTCGTAACGATGATGTTCGCGAGGCCTGTGTGGCTGAGGTGGTTGGAGCACAAGCCGCAGTTTGCGGGGCATGCGCAACTCTCGATCGGAACGTTCGGTGCGTGGGTTCCTTTGCCGTCAGACCAGTAGGTCGCGAATTTCTGATACATATCGTATGAGCCGAAGTAGAGCTCCTCTGTCTCACCGTGTTCTGGGCAGGTCTTGGTCATGAAGACCTTACCTTCCCGCTCGAAGACGGTACTTGGGAGAATGCGGTTGCATTCTGGGCAGATGCTCTGCGTTCGGCGAATGAATTGGCCTATTTGCTTCTGTGGTGGCTGTAGTTCCACCGGTAATTCAATTTCTAACAGTGCCATCATATACCACTCTGAGTAGTGAATAACCGTTGAGCACTGGTATTAATGCTTTTGACACCAGTCACAAGGTGAAATAGGGTACTACCTTGAGGGGTATCTTATGCCCGTTCCGGGCTCCCTCAAACGCCAGGCAATTGACAAGAACCAGATCGCCAAGCTTCTCGAACAGCAGTTCAACCTACCCACATTGGAAACGCGTGCCTACCTTCAGATGCTGGAAGAAAGCAGCATTGGGGTAGATGAGCTCGCTGAAACCCTCGCGCTCTCAACCGAGAAGACAAAGGATCTCCTTCTGACGATGATTACAAGAGGTCTCATCATAAAGGCGCCCGGACCAAAGGACGCCTTCAGCGCACTTCATCCAAGAATGACGATGACAAACATCTTCAAGATCTACGAGAAAATGGTTGTTCAGGACCTGAGAGACCGGCGTGCAACCGTCGATCGAATGGTGAACCTTCTAACACCAATCTTTGACGAGAGAAAGAACTAGGGAAGCAACAAGACCATGGCCGCAGAGACCGAACGGGCAAAGGAGCCAGGATTCCGAAACGTTTGGTACTTGGGCATTGTAAGCCTCTTCACCGATATCTCGTCTGAGATGATTCTCGGCGTCCTACCTCTCTTCGTAACTATCGACCTTGGGGCGACCAAAGAGCTTCTTGGGCTAATGGAAGGCGCCGCGGACTCGCTAAACTATGCATTCCGAAGCTTTGCTGGGGTAATCTCGGATTGAATCGCAAGCCGGAAACCCTTGGTAATAGTTGGCTATGCGCTTTCCACTGTCGCCAAGCCGTTCTTTTCTGTCACCAGTAACTTTGCAGAGGCCCTTGCAGTAAGGCTGACTGATCGAGCTGGAAGGGAATTCGAACCTCTCCACGTGACGCTCTGATAAGCGACTCCGTTAGGGAGGCTGTGAGCGGACGTGCCTTCGGCCTCCACCGGTCACTCGACCAGCTCGGCGCCATAATTGGACCCATTCTAGCTTTCTTCCTCATACCCGTCATCGGGATCAGAAATCTGTTCCTCATATCACTCGTCCCAGGGTCGATCTCAGTGGTCGTGCTGGTATACTTCGTGGTCGACAAGGGCGGGCCTCAAGAAAACAACGAGCATATTCAAGAATGCGGGAAGGGTTCTGAACCGAAAGTACACCACCTTTCTGATCGTAATTGGAATCTTCGCGGTCGGGGCATACAACTTTTCGTTCGTCCTTGTGAAGGCGAACGCTCTCGGCGTAGACCAGGGCACCGTTCCGCTGGTCTATGCGGTCTTGAACGTGGCGACCGTCGTAGCTGGGCTGTCGTCAGGGTTGCTTGCTGACAGAATCGGAAAGGACAAGGTCCTCATAGGTGCGTTTGGACTTTTCGCGCTCTCCACTGTAGCCAGCATCCTCACAACTAGCGGAGTGGTCCTGGCCTTTGGAATCGCTTTCATCTATGGGCTATACCTCGGCACTTCCGACACTGTCCAGCGTGCTGTGATTCCGTCTCTGACCACGGGGGAATTGAAGGGAACCGCCTATGCCCTCTACTACCTTCTCCTAGGTGTCTGCTCGCTAGTCGCCAACTTTTTGTTCGGCGCCCTATTGGACCAAATTTCTTCGACCGCCGCCTTTTCCTACAGCCTCATAACATCGCTCGCTGCAGTCGTTGGTCTGACTGTTCTCACCATTTCGTGGACTAAAACGCGCAGTCCTGTCCCTGGCGCTAGCTAGTTCTCTAGGCCACTAGTCGGCTTCAGAAGACTGCTGGGGAAGCGGATTAGGACTGTACCGTTTCTTGTCCTTGTTCTCCTGCAGAATATCCGCAAAGGGCTCGCCTTCTTCTTCAGACTCAGCCTTCTCCTCCGCGTCTTCAGATTGCGTGCTCTCCTCAACCGCAGCGCTCTCTTCGGGGAGACTCGTTTCCTCTATGGATTCGGCTGGAGATGGGCTTGCTTCCACGGGCTCAGCATGAGAAATGTGGGGAAAGGAGTTCGTCGGAGTCTCGGCTAAGGGGGTCTTGGGGACCACTTCGATCGCTGTGGATTCTTCAGCTGAGGTCTCAAGGGAAGGCTCCTCGGGCTCCTCAGATG
>VBBE01000193.1 GCA_005884605.1 Candidatus Bathyarchaeota archaeon | reverse complement strand
CGCAGACGTGTATCTTACGCTAATCGTTCTCTCGACCAATTCTCAGATTGCGGAGTTGAATCCATTCGTCTCCTCCGCCATAGGGATAGGAGCCGCAGCCTTGATCCCCTTCATCATCTCATATCTCGCACTATCACAAGGACTCGGTCTGTTCATGCTCAGGGTAGGCTCATACCTTTTCGGTCCGTTGAAGTCCTACAGATATCTTCCATTCGTCTCTATTTGCGGAGCAGCCGCTTTTGGACCGGCTAGCAATCTGGTCTTGCTCCTTGACCCTAACGCTGGGCTGGTTGCATACCTTCTGGGCGCTCTCGGCTGTACGGTGCTGTCAATATTCTTATTCACCAAGGTCGAGAAGCTCGGAAATGACCTAGGCAAGCCTAAGTTACCGCTGCCATAGTACAAGAAACAGTCTCGCCTTGCCGCGTAGCCTTCGCTTCATGGTTCAAGAGCATCACGCGACGCGACTCCACTGGGATTTCCGACTGGAGCTTGATGGGGTACTGAAGAGCTGGGCTGTGCCAAAGGGTCCGCCTACAGAGCCGGGCGTCAAGCGATTGGCGGTACAAGTGCCCGACCACCCGCTGAGCTATTTCGACTTCGAGGGAACGATCCCCGAGGGAGAATACGGGGCTGGGACTGTCAAGGTCTGGGACAAGGGCACGTATGTTCTTGAGTTGAGAGAGCCGCAAAAGTACCACATGCTGCTCAAAGGTAGGAAGCTGAAAGGTGACTATAGACTCATCAACTTCAAAGATCGCAACTGGCTCATTTACAAAGTAGCTTGAGAACACGTCGTTATGTCCCGGCTCGCATCGAATCCGGAATTGTGATTCTCGGCTTCTCCCTCAGGAAAATCTGAGAGGATGCAACCGATGCGAGAGCAACGACCAGCGAGAAGACGATGACTGCTTGGAGCTGGGCCGCATCAGCGATCAAACCGCCAGCCAGGGGTCCCAGTCCACCGCCTAAGCTGATTGCGGATTCTAGCAAGCCAAGTCCTTTGCCTCGATCTGCCCCCGAAGTGTAGTCTGACATTAACGCAGTCGAAGCTGACTGCACCAGTGGATAGATTGGCAAAATCCAGAGAACAGTGACTATTACGACATTCGTGACGAAGTACAGAATCGTGAAGTATGCTGCGTATCCTGCCGCACCGAGCATGAAGACGGGTTTTCTCCCCACCTTGTCGTCGAGCGGCCCGACTAGGCGATACGCAAAGACTCCAAGCACCGTTGTTCC
Source organism: Candidatus Bathyarchaeota archaeon (assembly GCA_005884605.1). The sequence continues at coordinate 1,796 of VBBE01000193.1, read as the reverse complement.
TGTGGCCGCTAGCCCGGCTGTCAGCCGGGACCCGTTTAGAACGTCTACAAGGTAGAGAGCGAAGAAGCTGTTGAATGCCGACGTTGAGACCAGGACAGTTATGGAGAGTAGACAGAGAATCGCGATGTTCCTCTGTTTCAATAGTCCCCAATAGCCTCTGGAAATGTCCAAAGATCTCTTCAGGGTCAGGGCGTCTTTTGGAGCAAACAATACCACGAGGGTGCCCGCATAGCCATAGAGAGCACCAAGGAGGAATAGAGAGTTGACCGGAAGGTACTGATACAGAATACCGCCGACGAGAGTTGCGGAGGCGTAGCCGAGCAACGCTGCCGTCCAGAATCCACCTATCGCTCGGCCATACTGTCTGTTGGACAGAGTGGCCATTGCAGCGTAGACGGGGATAAAGCTAGAGGAGAAGAGCCTCATCAAAGATATGACAAGAACAAACTCTTCCGGGCTCTCCAGGAATGGGAAGACCGAGAATCCGACTCCTTGCGCTAGTAGAGAAATTAGTAGGATTTTGTTTCCTCTGCCCGTCTTGTCTAGAATGCCTCCCCAGGTAGGAGAGAGTCCAATCGTCTCGATTGCTGGGATGAGAGAGATTAGTGCTATGAGAAGATACGAGGCGTTGAGCGAGCGTAGCTGGATTGGAAGGAATGCCCAGATTATTCCTGTCGGGCCGAATGCTAGAGCAGTTGAGACCTGAACAGTGAGTCGTTGATTCATCCAATCTCGAACCCGGATAGGCTGCTTATGCTACTTCAAGATTGAAGAACACTAGGCAGAGTACAGTCGAGTGTATTCTATTCGGAATCGGTTGAAGAGGTGATTTCTCTCAAACTACGTGCTCTTAGAAGATGTGAACCCGATACGTCGTCGTATCTCTTCACTGAGCCTTCGTTTCTCGTCATCGTTCTTTGCCATCATCCACTCCAGCTTCAGCCTGAAGACTTCTTGCTCTAAAGTCACCTTTTGCTTTTGGACTGAGGTTGTCGTGCCAGAAGCCAAAGTGGTTGTCAAGCGTCTTTCTCCGACCACTGAGATTTAACGGATTCTGAACCTCTCAACACAGGGTTAGAGTCCGAGAGCTGCTCCGAGAGCGAATCCAAGAATCGCCAAAACACCAAAGGATAGGTGTAGAAATATCGTGTTTGCGTTCGCGGGGATTATTGCGTGCGGATCCTTGTAGTTTACGCGGAGAATTTTGATCGCCTTTGCGGCGAAAGGCAAACTCAACAAAGCGATGAGTGAGGTTAGGCTTGTAATGCCAGGGGAGAAGATTTCGAGGAAGGCGTAGAGGATTATGAGAATGTATGCTGTGACGACCATTCCGACATAGACGCTGATGGATTTGGCGTATCCAAGTCTCAAGACCAGGGTTTTCTTTCCTACTGCATTGTCTGCGTCCATGTCTGGGAATTCGTTGATCCAGAGGACGGCGGCGATGAGTAATCCGACCGGTATGGAGGCGAGCAATGGTTCTATTGCGAAGCTGTGCGCCTGGACGTAGTACGCTCCCAGCGTCATTACCGGGCCGAAATTGAGGCCGACAATTAGTTCTCCGACTCCACGGTATGCTAGGCGGAATGGGGGTCCAACGTAGGCGTAAGTCGAGATTACTCCAATCAATCCTAGTAAGAACAGGTAGGGTAGTGATAGAGCGAAGATGAAGTAGAGTCCAATTAGGCTACCTAGGACTAGGCATGTTATGGCCACGAGAATGTGGGTTGAAGGTTTGACAAGTCCAGCAGTCAGTATCCGTCCTCCGCCAGCGAAGGGGTTTTGGTGTTTGACCT
>VBBE01000091.1 GCA_005884605.1 Candidatus Bathyarchaeota archaeon | reverse complement strand
GCTATCGTTGCGGGAGTTGGGGCGGGAATGAAACCAGACCAGATCAGATTCCTAGTCGCGATTCCCGAGTGATCCCCGGATGTTTTTGATTTCGTGGTTGACTAGAGTTTCTTCACGAAATAGTAGTACGTGTAGGCTAGTCCAACAACTGATCCGAACACGAGCCCTATTCCGGACCCTAAGCATGGAGAGAGCCATGGCGGGGTCGCCATAACTCCCACGCATGAGCCTAATCCGAACAACGGTCCCAGAGCAATTCCACCTAGGAAGTATCCGAGGACGAGAAAGGTGAATAGGTTAACGCTGAATCCCGCTACTCGAAGAGCCGATGCGTCGTAGATTCGTCCATCGCGTTTCTGACCCTTGAGGAACTGTGCTCGTCGACTTCTCTGGGTCGAAGACTCAACTGGCGCCACTGTTGCCGCGCTACTCTTCTCTGGCAATCTCAAGATAGCTCCCTTCAAGCATTCGCTGATGCTCGAATAGGCAAGGTCGGGGTCGTTGTGACTCCTGTTGATCTGGCACGCTAGGGTTATGACCGCTAACGGGACAAACTCTGCCTCGTTTTGCAGGATTCTATCTAGAACGGATGTTTCAGTTCGCGATAATTTGGCAAACTCTTCTTTTCCCGTTCTTTGAATCGCGGCGCTTAGAGCATCCTTGATTCTAGGTGTTGCTTGTGCTTCGAGGTCTGGACTGCTCACAAACATGCGCGCTTCTAAGAGGAAGATTCCAATTCGACTACGCCTCTTCTGGATAGACTGTTAAGGGTCTCATTTGGAGCGACTCTCTCCAATCGAACGTAGATACGGGAGGCCTGAGATCCCTCGCCAAGTTTGAGGATTCCGCGGAGAAGCATCAAGGCATCCACGACTTCGTCAAGTCTCCTGTTGAGGGTCCGTCCCGCCCTTCGACGCAAGTCATCTAGCTGCAGCTTCAGCCCTTCAAGCTCTTTGAATTGCGCTTTCGCATTTGCTTCCTCTGTTTGAATTTCCGACTTTACATCCGCTGACTTGTATTCGGGAGTCTCGATAGGTGTGAAGTCATAGAGGAGGAGTGTTTGAAGCGCTTGGGAAGACTTGTCGTTGGGCGCGGCGAGTAAGACGTAGTACATGTCCTGTTTTCTGTTACCCACAGCGAGGACAGCCTGGTCTTTGTATTGTGACTGCAATGCCTTCTGCCCAGCATCTAGTTTCTTGACGGGCAATCGTCCCAGGACTCTCCGGAAATCTCTGTCGTCAGGTTCTATCTGGTCGGTCGAGAAACCAGTCTGAGATATTTCTGTGAGTGCGGCGACCTTCTTCTTGGACTCGTCGATCTGTCTTTGGATTTTCTCGATCTTTCCTTGAACCTCTTGGTACTCGCTTCTGGCCTCGTCCAGTTCTCGCTTCGCCGATTCCAGTTCACTATCGTACTCCAGTTGATCACCTGTGCTAGGGGCTGCTTCTCTTGTCAAGTTGAGCTGTCGCATTACTTGGAGGATCTCGTCTCGTAGTTTCGAGAGTTCCTTGATGCGATTGACAATTTGCTCGGTCGTCATTTTCCCGGATGTGAGTGAGATCTTCTTCGACTCGGTTTTTCCTGGTGCCGCAAGCGCCGTTACCATCTTCACCGCAGCATCGTCTGCGAGGATTGCTCTTAGAACGCTGTTTTTGGCGGGGGTGCTCATATCCGCCCGACCCGGTTATGCTAGAGAAATTAGGGCTACCAAGAAGAGCGGAATGAAGACTAGGGAAATCGTGTTGAGGAGCTTGATAAGAATGTGCAGACTTGGCCCAGCGGTATCCTTCCAAGGATCGCCGACCGTGTCACCGACGACCGTTGCAGCGTGTGTTTCGGTGTTCTTGCCTCCAAAGTGTCCTGACTCAACATACTTTTTCGCGTTGTCCATTGCCGCTCCTCCCCACATCATCATGATAGCCAAGGGTATAGCGGAAAGCGTAGCCCCAACAACTAGGGCTCCGACCGCGGCCCAGCCGAGGAATACGCCCACGACTATCGGTGCTACCACCGGGATCGCACCAGGGACCACCATCAATCGCAGAGCTGTCCTGGTGGAAATGTCCACCGCAGCCGCATAGTTTGGCTTAGCTGTTCCTTCTCGCAGCCCAGGAATCTCCCGGAACTGTCTCCGGACTTCCTCGACCATACGATAAGCGCCAACGCTCACCGCGTTAATGGCTGTCCCGGAGAACACGAATGGAAGCATACCCCCAATCAGCGCTCCGATGACAACATCGGGGTGGTTGAGGGCGAGAGCAGATCCCAGGCTGGATAGTTTCGTCCCTAGAAGGACAGCTTGGGCGCTCGTGATAGTCGTTAGGTCAGTTATTTTGGCCTGATACCTCGCGACCTCCAACACGAACGCTTGGAAGAGTAATAGAGACGCCAGGGCGGCGGATCCCATCGCATAGCCCTTTGTAAGTGCCTTGGTCGTGTTGCCAAGCGTGTCGAGGGGTTCTATTCGCTCACGGATTTCGTCGGGGGCGCCAGACATCTCAGCGATTCCGCCAGCGTTGTCCACAATTGGACCTAGACCGTCCATGGTTAGAACGATTCCGGCTGTCGAGAGCATACCCATTGTCGCCATGGTCGTTCCATAGACACCGCCCAAGAACTTGTCAATGCCGGCCAAGCTAGCGAATTGCTCTCCCAGCCCGAAAGAGATGAGAAGGGTTATCGCTACTGTAATGACAGGTAGTCCGCTGGAAATCATTCCCACTGCAGTACCCGACATTATGGTCAGAGCTGGCCCGGATTTGGATCTCTCAGCGATCGTAATCACCGATTTCGCCTCAGATCCGGTGTAGAATTCAGTATAAATCACGATTAGCAAGCCCGCCGCTAGACCTGACACCATACATCCGTATAGTGCGAACGCCGCTAAACTACTGCCACTAGGCGTGAGTCCGGATGGACCGAAAACGTACCATGTTGCGACGAACATGAGAATTGCTGCAACCGCGGACGCTATGACGAGTCCGTCTCTAGTGGGTTTGATCGGGTTCTTGAATTTCTTCTCGTATACGGCGACGGCGAGGCCAACGAACGTGGCGACAATGCCCAATGATCTCACGATTAGGGGCATCGTTACATAGTATGCGCTCACACTATTGTAGACGCTTGTGCCCCCAAACAAGATGATTGAGACGATTAGGCCAATAATCATCCCGCCAAGGTTTTCAGCGGTAAGAGACTCGAAGAGGTCTGCTCCCCTCCCGGCCTCATCTCCGACATTATCTCCGACGTTGTCAGCTATGGCAGCTGGATTTCTGGGGTCGTCTTCTGGGAAGTTCTCTTCCACTTTTCCAACAAGGTCAGCTCCGACATCCGCCGACTTTGTGAATATTCCACCGCCCAGCTGGGCGAACAATGCAGCCAGTGAAGCTCCGAATCCAAACCCTGCCAGGACACCCGGATCGCGGAAGGCAGCGTAGAGGATCGAGAGACCTAGAAGGCTCATACTAATCACTGCCAAGCCAAGCGCGCCGCCCCCCAAGGTGGCGACCTTCAAAGCGAGATAGGTCGACTTTTCTGCGGCGGCGGTCGACCTGACATTCGCGTTCGTGGCGGAATACATTGCTATGTAGGCTGCGATAAGCGAGAATGTGACTCCAAGAAGGAAGCTGAATGCGATTTCAGCAGCATAACTCACCGTGAATATTGCGCTGAACGCTGCGAGGATGACGATCGCGATGATTACAGCGATGACACCGATGGTTCGAAATTGCCTTTTCAGGTAGGCGTTTGCGCCTTCCATGATAGCCTTCCATATGGAGATCATTTTCTCATTCCCTGTAGGATACTTTTTGACGGATAGAACGAGAATTATCGAGGCGATGACCCCGACCGCCGCGAGAGAGGTCGTTAGTAGAAGAGGGTCGAACGCCAAGTTTTTGGTTCCTGCTATTTTTTCAAACTATGGAATTTCCGTCAACCCGCCTCCGGGCGCATTATAAATCTATTCGCGAATTGTACGACCAGTTGCGAACTGGGCCAAACGCATAAATCACTTCTACCGAACGTTTCACACTGAACGCATAGGAGAGGAGCTGGCGATTTGAACGGAAGCAAGTATGATGTTGTAATCGTCGGCGGTGGCCCTGGCGGTCTTTCTGCGGCAGTCCACCTCTCAAAGAAGGGCTTGAAAGTGAAGGTTTTCGAGAAGAAAAAAATTCTTGGCACACCTGTTCGTTGCGGCGAATATTTTCCGGTCAAAGCTGAGATGGAAAAACTTGTCCCAAGAGTCAAGAATCTCGATGTCATCGACGCACCCCCTGAATCTGTCGACACAACATGTCGTTCGATTCGTATGATAAGCCCGAGAGGGCACGAGTTTGAATTTCCATTTGCGGCCTACATACTCGATCGGCATATCTTCGAAAGTCACCTCGGAGAGATTGCCCAGAGCCATGGTGCGGATATCGACATCGGCATCCAAGCCCACTATTTCCCGGATGATCAGGGGGGCTGGGTCGGACCGACACGCGAAAAAGCGGTTCACGGAGACATTATCATTGCCGCGGACGGTTATCCGAGTGAGACCGCGGAGAGAGCTGGCCTTCCGGAAAGAGCCTACGCGGGTCCCTATGCAGTTGCCACGAACATAGAGTATCTGATGACAGACCTCAACGTCGAACAGAATGTTGCAGAGATGTACATGGACCCAAGGTACTCGCCTGGCGGATATGGATGGATTATTCCTAAGGGACACGGGCGAGCAAACGTTGGAATCGGGATCAGGGAACCATATGTCAGGCGAGATTGGCAGATACGGGATCTCCTCACCGGGTTTATCGAAAAAAATTCTGTCGCTTCGAAACGATTGATTGGGGGAAACAAAGCCTCTATGATTGGGGACAGTCTACCGGTCGATGGACCTCTTTCCCGGACTTATTCTGATCGAGTTATGGCGGTTGGCGATGCTGCCGGAATGGTTATGCCGACTAATGGCGGTGGAATACAGACCGCGCTGATTACAGGAGATTTGGCAGCGGAGGCTGCGGTCAACTACTTCGAGCATCAGACGCCCCTGTCCAGCTATGAGGCCTCATGGAAGGAACAGATTGGCTTGGAGATGGAGAACTCGAAGCTGATGCGTCAAGCCTCGGATCGGGTCATGGCTCACGGGTTTCTCTTTGACTTGATGTTGCGGATCATGGGGACGAAGAGAATTGCGGACGTGATAATGTGCCAGATTCCTGGGGGCATGGGAACTTTCATGAAACTGCTTGCCTAAGCTCTCACAGCCACGTCAATTATCATTGCCAGAAATAGCAGGAAAAGATATGGGCTCGTGATCTTGAACATTTTCCAAGCGTTCGTCTCCGTCGGTTTGTAGAGAACCCACACGCTTCCAATGAGAATGACTAGGCCACCAGCGAGTGCAACTAGACCGTAGACTAGGCCGAAGTGGCCTAGTAGGTAGACTCCGATGGAAAACGGAAAGAAAATCATTGAGAAAATTACTATCAGCCGAATCGCCGGTACGGATCCAATTACGACCGGGAGCATTGGAACCCCCACTTTCGCATAATCAGCTCGATACGTAACAGCGAGGAACCATATGTGAATGGGGATCCAAAGGAAAACCAGCCCCGCCATGAGGACCGGGAGAAGAGAAATGCTACCGATTGGGCCTGGTGTTGCTGCAGACCATCCGAAGAGGACCGGAAGCCCGCCGCTAAATCCTCCCAAGAGAATGTTCAGGGCGCTGCGTCGTTTCAACAGTAGACTGTAGACCCCGACGTTATCGAGGACTCCGAGAGCCATCCAAAGTACTGAGAGGAGGTTCAACGTGAATGACAATACGATGGATATTGCAACGAGCGCCAGCCCGAATCGGAGTCCAGAAGCGGGCGTAATTCTTCCGCTTGGAATGGGGCGGTGTCTTGTGCGGTTCATTACTGCATCGATATCTCTGTCGACATAGTTAGTCAAGGCGTTGCATCCTGCGCATCCCGATGTGATCGCAAGACCGGTTATGATCCATCTGATCGGAGAGAGGCCGTTTGAGAGTAGAGTTCCCGCAACGAAGGTTGCGGTAAGCGAGGTGAAAACTAGGAGGTACCAGATCTTCGGCTTAGTATACTCATAGTATGTCCGAATGCGTTCCTCTAGTGAAGTCTGGACGTGACTGTCGACGAGAAGCTCTGATACCACATGCTACCACGACTTTTTCAGACCGATGTCCCGCAAGAGACAGAAATGTTTCCGTTCATAGAGCCGTGCTGGGCACTACAGATTACCGTGCAGAAGTAAATGTACGCGCCTGCCGTGTCAAACCTGATTGTGACGCTGAACCATGTTCCGAATGGAATGGTGGCTCCGGCTGCTGGGAGGCTCCCACTCACCACTGCAAGGGTGGCGGGGCCAGATATCTGAAACCCGTGCGAGCTCGAAACCTGTCTTGAGTCGCTAGCGTTGACCGACTTGATGTAGAAAGTAACCTCATCGCCCACGTTCACGTTGATTGTTTTGTTGTCGTTTGAGGAGGGTTTGTAATCCTTGAAGTTAATGCCCCCAAGGGCTGGACCAGAGGCATTGAATGCTGGTAGGGTAGTCTGGTTTAGGAATGCTGTGTTGTAGACTTTGAATCCTCCGACTTCTTGGATTTCGGCCCTCATGAATATGAGCCGATGGGATGGAACACCACAGGTCGACTGATGAGGGGTTAGAAACTGATAGTAATAGACAGTTCCCCCAGCAGCGGCCATGACAACCAATCCCAACAAGCCGACGACGGGTAAGTGTCTCTTCGAGATTTGCAAGATCTGTCGATCACTTTGCCTGGCTGGAGATCCTGTATATATGAACCGCCGCCGCGAACGCGACAAGGACCATCCCGATTTCAAGCAAGACAAAATTGTTTAGGTTTTCTACTAAGGCCCGGAAAATGGACACGTCTAGAAATGCTTGGAGAAGCAGCAATCCGCCTAATAGCGAATAGACTTCGCTCTTGGAAAACATGTACGGCTGCAGTCTCCGAAATGGTATGGGCTTTCTGGCTGCGCGAAGGGCATCCATTTTGGCTCTCCTCCACCGTACGAACGCGTAGGTGAAGCCGTATCCCAGCGCGATTGCTAGGAGTAGTGATCCGAAGAAGAGGGTTGGGTCGATCACCAATTGTCCTGGGTCCGTAAGGACTACGAGTGGATTTGCGGCTCTGAAACCCCATACGGTAACTATCGCGATCTGGCCTAGAGATGCCACGCCGAGGGCAACCCAGAAGGGCCGGTCTATCATTGCTATTTTCCTCCCACGATCAAGGAACGGGGCCACAGTGAAGATTAGGACGAATATTGTTGGGATTATGGCTCCCGCTATGAAGGGTGCGAGTCCTCTAACTCTAATGAAAGCGTAGAGGCTGGTGAAGTACCACTCTGGAAACGTGATCTGGGTCTGGACGTTCGGGTCATATTTGATGCCAACGTCCACGGGGAAGAGCCCGCCCATGATCAGAATGACTCCTGTTATTGCTGAGGCGACAGGTATGTCGAGAACAAGGTTTCGTGGAAGGTGGACTGCCATTATTGCCAGCATGATTATCGGTATTATGAAGACATGGAACGCGTAGAATCGAATTGCAAGGTCGTTGAAGCTGAACCCGAATATTATTCTGGCGAGGTCGGCGCCGATCACGGGACTATAAAACGTGAGCGTCTGTCCGATGTTAATCGCTAGTTGTCCTCGAATGTTGAAGATCAGATCGTAGCCCGTGTAGGCCTCTATCACGGTGACGACTCCGAGAATAATTCCTGTTACCCAGAGAATCTCGTACCGGAGTTTGTATCGACCTCCAAAATACTGGTAGAACATGTGCATTACGGCAAGAAGAACCATGGCGTTGGACGCATGATAGTGGATGTTCCGAATAATCGATCCCCAGGCAACATTGGTGTTTATTGATTGTACGCTGTTGTAGGCTTGATTGCAAGTTGCTGTAGGAACATAGCTGGTCCCGTTGGCGGCCGGTGGACAATTGCCGAAGAAGGGTGTAAAGTGGAAGAGCAAGAGAGCGCCTGTGACGCCGAGTAGGATGAAGACGATCAGTGTTAGCATTCCTAGAAAGCCCATCGGGCTGATGAACCTGGAGGGAAAGACTATTTTTAGTCCGAGGAGAAGTGTTCGCTCCAGCCTCTCCCAAGTCCACTTGAGGAGGGCGATGATAGGGTCGAGGACGCCCTTCTTTTTGCTACTGGGTGCGGCCAATTCCCGGTTCTCCGATCAACGTCCCGACGGCACTTATCTTTCCGTTTGCGTCGACTGAGAGCTGGACTTCTGGAAGAGGATTCAATCCGAGGTCATAAGCCGGCCCGGCGACGGGCACACCGTCGGTCAACCGATATTGGCTTCCGTGGCATGGGCACTGGAGCCGGAACTCGCCCGAGCCAGGGTTTCCCGCGTACCCAGGATTTACGAGGCATCTCAAATGAACGCATGTAACATTGAAGGCGGCCACGTGCTTGAGAATGGGGTCCGATGAGTATGACGGGTTAGGATTTACCAGGGGATCAGGAAGTCTCGCTATCACGTTCTTGTAGTAAGGGCTGACAGAGGAATCGTAGGGATAATAGAAGAATTCTGAATAGTTTATGGGTTGAAATTCCCCCGGCTTTCCCTTAACATCCTTGTACCGATTGTCGAGTGTTGTCCAGTCTATGATCTCCTCGCTTGTCGATGACGAGGGAATGAGCGGTCCTAGAATTTGGCCTGATGCGCCGACAGAGGCCGCTGCTAGAACCACTGATGCAGCCACCGCTCCTTGCAGAAATCTCCTTCGCGAGATTAGAGGATTCTTGATCCGCACCGCCGAAGCGGGCGTTGAGGCAGGTGGAGGTGTAGAAGTAGGAGGAGGCGTGGAGGTCGTGGACGCACCAGGCTTCTTATCGTCCATGAACATATCCCAGGTTACTCAAGAATAATTTTGGCTCGCTTCGTCTCCACGCTATTAAAGACTTGTCAAGACTTGTCTATACCGGCCCTGTTAATCGTATACAGAGTGAAGGAGTTTCAAGCTCTCGTGCGATAGTTACTGGCTCGGGCCCGGTTATGTTCACCCGTCTCTATTCCCAATTTAGCTAGAAACGCATTCGCTTGTCTCGTGCGGCTCGTGCGTGTAGTGAAGAAGGTCAAACAGCGACATAAGGCTTCAACCGATCTCTTGCGGCTCCTGGACGAGTTCAGGCGGATGGTAAACGTCTGCATCGCTATTGGGATAGAAGAGAACGTTTCCAGTCTCAAGACTCTATCGTTGAAATCGTACCATCGTCTAAGCCGTGACATCCTGGCTACTATCGGCTCTGCGCGATCAGCGCTGCCACGGGTATCTTCGCAACTATCGGAGGGCTGTGAGGAAGAATCCTCAGACAAGGTTTCCGCATGCTAGGAAGCTGATGCTTACCACATGTTACGGGTTCAAAATCCAGAATGGTCTACTCAGACTGCCGGTCGGGCCTCGACATTACATCTACATCAAACTCAATAACCACACACTCCAGGTCCTCTCAGGGCTCAATGCTCGATCGATCACCCTGACACCAGACACGCTGGGCATAAGCTACGCTAAGGAGACAGTCGAGATAAAACCGGAAGGATACGTTGGCGTAGATCGTAACCTGGACAATGTGACGGTCGCACCAACCGACGGGACGGTAAAAGCATTCGACCTGTCCAAGGCGACCATGATCAAAGCTGACTATCGCTGTGTCAAGAGCCGTCTCAAGCGAAACGACGCGCGAATAAGAACAGAAGTCTTCTCCAAGTATGGAGAAAGTCAGAGGAACCGAGTACAGCCAATACTCCATAACCCCTCCAAGAGAATAGTCGAGGAAGCGAAGACTCGACGGTATGGAATAGCCATGGAGAAGCTGACTAGGATAAGAAGACTCTATCGTAAGGGCAATTTCCAAAGCAGAAACTATCGGGCACGGATGAACAGCTGGAGCTATGGAGAATTGCAACGACAGATAGAGTACAAGGCACGATGGGAAGGAGTGAAGGTAATCTATGTTCCTGCTAGGAA
>VBBE01000204.1 GCA_005884605.1 Candidatus Bathyarchaeota archaeon | reverse complement strand
CTTCGAGCGAGTTTGTATCGAACTACATATCCGGCGCTGTCCTCTATGCCCCCGATGAACAGAAGAAAGTCAACGTGGGCGGCGAAGGCTACATCCTCGACAAGCCCGCTTTTCTTCGAGTCCTTGCTGACCGCGCTGAGAAGGCGGGGTCTGAAACAAGATTCGAGACCTCCGTGGAAAATGTCGAGCGAAAAGACGGGTTAATCGAAATTCAGACGAAGAAGGGCGGGGAGTCCAACTCGATTAGAGCGGGGATTGTCATAGGATGCGATGGCACTGGGTCGATCCTGGCAAGACGATTTTTCCCCCGAAAGAACTACCAAGCGATTACAGCCTTACAATATTCGATGACAGATTGTGTTGTGGAGGATGAGTCAAAGCTCGAAATTTACGTTGGGCATGAAAAGGCGCCAGCTGGGTACATCTGGGTGTTCCCAAAGGGAAATGGGGATGCAAATGTCGGGATTGGCGTGAAAGGCGCTGGAGCGAAAGTGCTTCTCGACAAGTTCATCGAGAACCACCCGCGAGCATTTGGATCTTCTAAGATAGAGCGGACCCTTGCCGCCCCCGTCCCAGTTGGAGGAGAGGCTGAGAGCTACGTTGCTGACAACATGATGCTATGCGGCGATGCTGCGAGCCAAGTCATACCGCTTACCGGAGCGGGCATACACACTGGTTTAGTGGCGGGAAAGATTGCAGGCGAAGAAGCAGCGATCTCGGCTCTCAAGGGGAACGTGTCTGCGGAGAATTTGCAACGCTACAGAGATAGATTTGACAAGTTGTGGGGAGAGCGAATATCCAACAGTTTGAGAGCCTTGGATTCGTTCGAAAGATTCTCTGATACTGAGCTGAATATCATAACAGGTCTGTTGGAAGGACAAGATCTGGTTGAAATGGCGAACGGTTTCAGTCCTACGAAGGCTGTGGGATTGATGGCGCGACACCCGCTTCTTGCGATGAAGGTCGCCTATCAACTATTGACAGGATAGCCGGACAAATGGGACCCATAGAATCTTCCCTGCTCTCAGCGATCAGAGAACAAGGCTGCATTCACCTATCGCTGATTGATCCTGAGAAGTTCACAGGACGTCTATCTAGATCGCTAGAAGATCTCCAAGGTTGGGGGAGTGCGGCGATAATGGTGGGCGGATCCACTGTCAGATCTGTTGAGCAACTCGATGCGACTGTGAAGAAGATCAAGGAGCTAACCGATCTCCCGGTGATTCTCTTTCCGAATGGTCCCGCTGGTGTGAGCCGTTTTGCGGATGCGATATTTTTCATGTCTCTCCTCAACTCTTCCTCGCCTCGGTTCCTGATACGTGCCCAGGCGAAGGGTGCGCCGTCGGTTAAGCGGTTCAAGCTCGAACCCATTCCGCTAGGGTATCTGGTAGTTGGAGATTCAAAGACCGCTGTGAGCTCTGTCGGAAGAGCGAGCAGAATCCCGTATTCCAAGCCGGAATTAGCCGCTGCCTACGCCCTCGCTGCCCAGTATCTGGGGATGAGATTCGTGTACCTTGAAGCGGGAAGCGGAGCTGAACACCCGGTGGAAACGAGCATGGTAGAGAAGGTCTCGTCTGACCTGAACATTCCGGTGATTGTTGGAGGCGGTATTCGGACGCCAGACCAGGCGCGCGCCTTGGCAAAGGCCGGCGCTTCGGCAATTGTGACGGGAACTCTGCTCGAACAACAGGGACCCGGTCCAGTGAAGAGTATCGTATCTGCGATGAGACGCGCCTAGTGGATACCTCGTGGCTCAACAGGCTACCGACGGAGTGGGTGGTACAGTTGGAGCGTTCAATTTCATCCGGAGAGTAGGCTTTCCATCGACGCCCGAGGTCCTCTCCGTTTTCCTAACTCTTGCATTGGTTTCGTCGACACTTGCCCTCCCACTTGCGGGAGTGGGACTTCAAACCGCATTGCTCTTCCCCTTGATTGCCGTCGTGATTCCGACCATCGTAGGCGAAGCCCTGAATTCCACAATGTTTCTTCACGGAGACAGAGTTCTGAGCTTTCGACGGCTCATTGGACTTGAGATTCTATCATGGTTCCTTCTCTTGGTGGCATTGCCGCTTGGGGCGATAGCCGGGATGGCCGCTTCGAATACAGCATTTTGGGCTGATGGATTCTTTGCGGTATTGGCCTTGTCTTTGCCCATTCGGTTTCTCACAATTGCCTCCATTTCATCGGTGTCGCCTTGGAAGAAATTCGTGGCCTCCGCATTGCCGCCGATTCTCTCGATCCGATCCTTCTCGATAATCGCTCCAAGTGCTGGTCTGACAAATGTTGACAGTGATCTAATCATCCGCGGAACAGCCGCAGTCTTGGTAGGAATCGTCATCTCGGCTGCTGGCGTGTCAA
>VBBE01000203.1 GCA_005884605.1 Candidatus Bathyarchaeota archaeon | reverse complement strand
ACATGCAGGAGAACTCTTCGATCTCAGCCAGTTCCTGGGTTCCGTCGGAGGTGAGGTACCTGCCTCTCCGGGCGTAGAGCGCGTATGCAGCCGAATCGAACATGTCGCAGCCCAGAGCGACTATGAATGGGAACATGGAAGGATGACCTGCGCCGAACAGGTGCAAGGGTCGGGAATGGGGGAGACCCTTCTTGGCAGCGACTATCATGTCCACTAGAACATCGAAACGCTGCGCCTCCATCAATTCGGTAGGGCTACCGAGCGCATAGATCGAGAACGGTCGCTTTCCCATCTCCACCGCGGACCGAGCGACTTCTTTGATGTGGACTCCTCCCTGGACAGGACCTACCCAGAGGATATCCTTCCGTTTGATTCGCCTGAGAGCTTCATCTGCTCTGCGAACCGTCTCGTCAACAGTCCATCCAGCCCGTCTTGCATCACTGTGGAAGCCAGTTGGAAAATCAAGAATCACGCCAATGTCAGTGTCGATCTTCTCTTGGTAAGAAACGATCTCCGCGGGCTTCACGCCTACGTGTCCATACTCGAGAATCTGGTACGCCCCAGAATCTGTGGCCACTGTCCCCTTGAAATCCAAGGTGTCATGAACATCCTTCGGCGGCTGACCCGGTCTACCTCTCTTCAAGAGATAGGCGTTGGTCATTATCGCTCCAATGCCGGCCTCGCGATAGAATTCTGGATCAATCATCGGAAGGTTCGGGTCCACCACGGGGAACATGTGAGGTGTCTGAAAGCTACCGCTCTTAGTGGTCAGTGTTCCGATTCTGCCGAGAAGATCTTTGCCCTGTACCTGAAAAGACAAAACGGGATTTAGGCCTTGACGCCTTTTTCCCTCATGAACTCGTCAAAGACCCGCTGAACCCGCTCCGCAGCTGGACCAGTGCCTTCGATAATACCCCTCTCGTTTACCCGGATTCTGTCCATCACAACGATCACTCCCGCATCGTCCATCACACGTACCATCCTTGGAAAGACCCGTTCAAGCCTCTCACCGAGGCTCTGAAGATCGAACGGCTTTTCAAAACTAGAAATCTGGAGAATGGTGTCACCGTTCAGGAACACCTTGTGGATATCGCCTGCGTCCGACTTTGCGTTAGTGAGGCAGACGCTGAGGGTTTCTGTATCAACACCCGTCAGAGTGCCGATGAAAGTCTTGCCCTGCGTCGTCAAGACGCTGACGTGCTTTTGCAGAAGGTTCGAGAGCTCCTCCATGAATTTCCGGCCGGCAGTCGAAGACAGTTATGCAGCACCCTCGAAACGTGCTGACCCGGAGACCGCTATATCACCTTTGGTTCAGACAAGGTTGTTCTCGGCATCTTCAGCCCTGCAACGATAGTCCTTGCTTCCCTGGCGTCTTTGGCAGAGGCGAGCACGGGCAGATCGAGAATCTCAAACCGTCGTGAGCACTGAGAACAGGTCTTGCTCTTGTTCCTGGAATCTGCAATCTGATAGGTCTGGCAACGCGGGCACTTGATAATCCAGAACCTCTCTTTCTCAGTCATAGCGATCTCTCGAGTTCTAGCGGATCGTAACGGGCAAGCCAGTTTACTACTCCTGACCGGCCAGTTCTCCCTCTTGACAAAGCTCGGAGTGCCTCCTTGTAGACTGACGCGGCCGATTTTCGCGTAGTATCGATCTCATACACTTTCCGGGGTCCAAGGAGCAAATGGGACTCGTGGAGGCACACGTCCAATATCTCTGCTTCCGTGTTTTCCCAAGCCTTCCGTTTGGTCCACCCCCTCGCTCGCAGTCGCCTGTAGAGGACAACTGGGTCCAGGCGAAGAACTAATGCCATTTTCACTGAGGCTTTGGGGAGAAATCTTCCAATCAAGTGAGTTGATAGAACGATTCTCTCTGGTGATCGCGACAACGTTGCCAGTCGCTTTCGAAGCTGTCCCTCATCTACAACGTAGGTTTTCCTAGCTCGGTCGAAGCGTGTGTAGAGCCTTTCTTTCCTTACCAGTTTGCCCAGTTCGACCAGTTTGAAGCCTGACTTTCTGGAGAGGCTCTTTGCCAGCACAGTTTTTCCAACTCCAGGTGTGCCGGTTATGAGTATGATACTGGCCAAGTTTGTGGTCTAGTGCTCCGGCCGGGACATTCAGGCTCTTTGGAGCCTTTTGAACCCGGGTCGCCGGATCGAGAGTCCGGCATACTTTCGGCCAAACTTGTGGACCGGGCTATACTACCGGAGCAAAGGCTCCCAGAAAATAAGTTTCAGTTAAGGATTGTCGTTTTCTCGAATCTGATTCCAGCCTTGACGCTCGGAGACGCTTTCGTTAATCATCAACCAAGATACCGACGTAATAAGAATGCCACACTGAACACCAACAAAACAAGCACTATTGTCGCCGCTAGCGCAATCTTCTGCAGGTTTGTGAGAGATCTCCCGGTCGGCGGAGGACGTGGAGGGCGTAAGCAGGAGGAATGGAGTTGAAAATAACAAGCCTGATTCTCGCCCGCCATGGCTTCTGACGAGCCAGATTGGTCGTGAAGGCTCGGAAGAAATCGGTCGCATCCTATCTAGGATGATAAGTCTTGGAGAGGAAACCAGGAGCCTCTCATCGCCTAGTTGCGCTCAACACTCTGCGGGTTCTTCTCTTGCCGGGTAATTAATCCGGAGGCGGGCCGCCTTTTGGTGGAGGAGGCGGTTTAGCGGCTGCGATTACGTCGTCGATTCTCAATATCATGGATGCGACCTCTACCGCGGATCCGATAGCGTGTTCCTTGACCTTTACCGGCTCCAGTACTCCCTCTCTCCACATATCGGAGACTTGGCCAGTGTGAACGTTGATTCCGCTCCAAAGCCCCTTGTTTTCGTGAGCTGCTCGTAAAGCTACGAGGATGTCGATTTGTTCGAGGCCTGCGTTGTCGGATAGGGTTCGCGGAATGGACTCCAGCGAGTCTGCAAATGCTTCAACAGCTAACTGTTCTCTTCCGCCTATCTTCGGCGCTAGATCGCGGATTCTTTTCGCCAACTCAATCTCGATTGCACCGCCACCCGCAACTATCTTGTTCTTCTTGACCACATCAATGATGACTGAGAGGGCGTCTTTGAGGGCTCTCTCCGCTTCGTCAACAAGCCTTTCCAGACCCGCTCTAATCAGGATGCTAACGGACTTTGGGTCCTTCGAATCTTCGATGAACACCAT